>CAYNDW010000966.1:0-2514 GCA_964395375.1 uncultured Cytophagia bacterium | reverse complement strand
AGCTCAGGAGTGGGTTACCCTGCGCGTCGTAGGTCGCCACGGGTGGGAAGCAGCCATGCGCATCGTGGTAGTTGTGCATGGCCAGGCCGATCTGCTTCAGGTTGTTCTTGCACTGCGTCCGCCGCGCCGCCTCGCGGGCCTGCTGCACCGCTGGCAAGAGGAGTGCGAGCAGGATCGCCACCGGTCCAATCAACACGGACGTGCCCCCGCCGGTCACGATGCCCGCGATCGCCATGCCGCGGCCCTTGAGCCGGCCGAACGAGTTCTTGATGCTGCCCAGCGCGATCGCTTCGCAGATGATCGCCGGTATTCCAGTGATGCACAGCGCCCCGAACGACAGCAGCCCGAGCACCATGCTCGTGACCGCCAAGCCACTCGTCCGCTGCTCGCCCGGCGGCACGCTCGGCTGCATCATCGGAGCTGCCGCCATCGGACGGGCGTAATCGACCACCGCGCCAGGAGCCAGGGCCGCACCGCACCCGATACACACCGCCGCCTCGACCGCCACGAGCCGGCGACAGTTCACGCACACCTTCGTCTGCGCCGGCACGCGCACTTCCGACTGACACGTCGGGCACTTTCCCGCCCGGCCCGCATCTTCATCGCGATACTCCATCCGCGCGCCACAACTCGGACAGGCCAGTGCGATACCCATTTTCAGTTTCCCCCATTTCGGCGACCGAACTGATCGGAGAGATTACGCCTGCGGACAAGCCAGGTCAAAAGAAAACCGCGCGACGCCGAATGGCGATCGCGTGCAACGTACCGTCACGACCGCGACGACGAGCCTTCGATCACTCGTTTCGACCGCGCCGGGACGCCGCGCCGTGCGGCGATGAACATCGTCATTCCTCAAAAGCCGCGCCAGTCAATTTCCTCGCGGCCGGCGATCGTCATGATGGCGCGGAGGATTTTCGGATCAGTCGTCTCGTCGAACCATCGACATGTTCCGTCGCCCATGACGACGTTCCAGCCGCGAGGATGCTTGCTGGAGAAATTACCTCGACCCATGAACTTGTCGTCGAAGGCCAGATCTTCCGGTTTCGACCAAATGATGGTGCTGGTAGCGATCTCCCCCACCATGACCGTGTTGGCCGTCCCATCTTTGATGTCTTCCGTTCGTATCGTGCCGCGGAGTGGAAAAAACGTTGCATCGCCAACGGCCACTACGTAACTGGTGCAGTTCGGTTTCGACGTGCGGTCCGATGGGCAATGAAAAACCTCTGGCATCTCGCCGGCGAGCGGCAAATTGTTCGGGCTGTCCCACGGCTCGTCCAGATGAAAGCGATCGTAAAGCGTCTGGTCGGCCAAGAATGGCAAGAGCAACACACGCCAACTGAGTAGCGGCTGGCCTTCTTCGTCATAAGTCGCCGCAGGCGGGAAGCTGCCGTACGTCGAGTTGTAGTTGTGCATCGCCAACCCAAGCTGCTTCATCGCGCATCGGCAGGATGTCCGATTGGCCGCCTCGCGGGCAAGCTGAACCATGGGATAGAGCATGCCGAAAGCTACCAATAGGGTCACGCCTGAAATCGTCCCAACCCTCGCCATGTCCGTGCCGCGGAGACTTCCGGACGAACGGCGGATGTCGCGAAACGCAAACACACCCAGGACAATCGCCATTACCTGCATGCCCAACGAGCCAACGACAGCGGCCGTCAGCAACAGCGATTGCAGTTGCGACTGTGGGTGAATGTGTTCGCCCCGCACCGCGCTCAGCAGGTCAACGACCACCGGCAGAAAGCACGGAACCAGGTACAGCGTCATCGACAGCACGGCGAGCCAAAAGCTCCACCGTGCCTTCCGGCTCATTTCCGGCAACGGCGTCAATTGGCCGTCCTCGTCTGACATGACGGATTCATCCTTCAAAAGCAATCTTCGTCAATGATTTCTTTCCCGGCGATGGTCATCAACGCTCGGAGGATTCTCGTATCGGTCTTCTCACTAATGAACCGACACGTGCCGTCGCCCATCAGTACCTGCCAGCCACCGCCGTGGGCACTGCTGAAGTTGCCCTTGCCGGTGAAGTTCTGGTCGAAGACGAGATCGTCGGGCTTGGTCCAGGGCACGGTGTTTCCGGCGACTTCGCCGACCATTACGGTCAACGACGTTCCATCCTTCACATCCTTGACATTCACCTGGCCGTTGCGCGGAAAGTACGTGCCCGGTCCCACCGTGATGACGTACGATGAGGCGTTAGGCGCCGTCAGCCAATCGGACGGGCAGCGGAACTGTGGTGGCATGCGATCGGCCAGCGCCAGGTTGTGCGGACTGTCCCACATTTCGTCGAGGTGGAATTGATTGTACAGATCGACTTCTTCGATGAATGGCAGAATCGTCACGCGCCAGCTCAGGAGCGGCTTTCCGGCGGCGTCACAGATCGCGTACGGTGGATAACACTTGTGCGCGTCGTGGTAATTGTGGAAGGCGAGGCCAATCTGTTTCATGTTGCACTTGCACTGCGTTCGCCGCGCGGCTTCGCGCGCCGACTGCACTCCCGGAATCGCCGTAGCAACC
>CAYNDW010000965.1:0-2516 GCA_964395375.1 uncultured Cytophagia bacterium | reverse complement strand
CCTTGGTTTGCTTCTGTTCCTCGCCGATTTGGCGCTGAGAAGGTGGCCTGGCAAACTGAGAGCTTGACGTCGCAAGGGAGGGGAAGTAGAATTGGTCATAATTTAGACCAAAGTCAGATAGGAGGAGCCCGTGAAAGTTCTACCTCTGTCAGAGGTTAAAACTAAACTCAGTGAGCTTGTTGACGTAGTGGAGCGCCGCGATGAGACGGTTACTGTTACCCGCAATGGTAAGCCTGTTGCCGTTATTGTCAGTAAGGATGAGTACGACGGCTGGCAAGAGACCATCGAGATTATGAAAGATGCTGAGTTCATGAAGGAGATCCAGGCAGGAATACGGGCACTCAAGCGTACAAAGAAACGGTATACGCTTGACGAGCTATTCGCTGATTAGCCTCTCATCATGCCGGCTCCCACCCTTAAGGTCCCGGATCACGTTCGGGATCTCATCCGGCAGCTACATCCAGATCTAAAACGTAAAGTGCGAGCGGCGTTATCCGACATCCTCAAAGATCCAGTCAGCGGCAAGCCTCTGGAAAGGGAGCTCAAAGGCTATTGGAGTTTACGAATAGGAAGACATCGCGTCATTTACCGTCCTGACGAGAAGGGTACCGAGATTGTTGCGATAGGTCCCCGTAGGACAATTTACGAAGAGGTGGCGCGTGAGGTTTTGCGTAGCAAAGCGAGGACTTGATATCCACAGCGGCCAGCAAGCGTGGTCGAACTTCTTTGGTCTCGCTTTGTTGCTATTTCTCGCCGACCTGGCACTTAGGAGATTGCCTGGGAGATTTTATGGAAATTGACGGACATAAGACGGCTGGACACCCCGGTGTCGAGACTTTCTTGGATGATCTCTACGAACATTTCAAGTCAGTAAGAGAAGACACAATAACGCATCTAGGAAGGGGAGCCGCGCTTCATATCATAGATTTCCACGGAAATAATTGGATAGATATGCATAGTTGGATTTCGTCAAAATATGTGGGAGAGGAGGCGAAGCAAGTTGTTTTTTTTCAATTTTCTAGGCTCTTCAAAGAGATATATTGGCTCCAGTTTCTCTTTCATCACGGAAACTATCCAATGATTTACAGGAATCTGCGATACATCCTGGAACTGATCGCTCAAAGCTATTACGTTGACAGCCAATACCCCAACTTGGCTCTTGATGAAAAGATGGAAAAGACCGGGGAAATAGAAGAATCGATTTATGGCTGGAGCCTTGTAAAAGTTGTGCTGTGTGAAGTTTCGGATAGCACTGAGGAATCTGTTCGCTCAAACTTCAAGCCGTTATGGGATTATCTAAATAAACATACTCACCCGTCAGCAAAGCAGATGGACATAGTGGCAACGGAAGATTTTTCGAGCCTCATAACGGATTCATTTAATAAGACTCTTGCAACGAACGTTCTAAGGGCGACAAATGAAATATTTGATCTTGTTACTATGATCATTGTGAGAGAATTTTCAATGGTTAAGGAGTCAATCCTTCAGTATAAATTTATCAATGAATGGGACGAGTATCTCCCAAATACAATGAAACTAGTAAGAGGATGATTTGTAATGTTGGGGGCGGGGCAAGTCGCATCCAGTAGGTGAGCTAAACGCGACCTACGTCGTCAAGGCCAACATGCAAGGCATGACTCTATTCGCCCACGTTTTGATACGAGGTTTTTAGCCTAAGAACAGCGGTCCAATTATGGATCAAATCAAGCAAAGTAGTTTCGAAAGTCCAACAGACTGGTACCTTTTTTGTGGATATCTAACGACGGAAAATAGGTATGTACTAACCCGCCGTTGGACAAATTTCATTGACGCTATTGTTGAAACAGCACACAAAAGAGTCGAGATTTTAAAAAAGGGAACAAAATTGGCACGCGCTAGGATTGGTGTTAAAGAAATCCAAGACCCAACGTACGATTTTCTGACAGACATAGTTCCTCTCCCACCCGACGAAATGGGGGCGCCACCTAGCGAAGAGGCAAGAGACGGAAGGATTAATCCTCATGGGATCTCCTATCTTTATTTGGGAAACAGCGTTGAAACGGCTGTTGCGGAAGCGCGGCCGTGGGTTGGCGCAGAAGTATCCGTTGGTTATTTCACAATTCTAAAAGACCAGAGATTGATAAATACGAGTGAAGATAAGAAGGTAATATTTCTCCCCTCGCTAGGTCGACAATACTCAGCCGAAGAGAAGGAGAAAGGTGTTTGGGGCGACATAAATGATTCTTTTTCAAGACCAGTGTCGCCGCAAGAAAGCTCTCGTTGGTATGTGCCAACGCAGTATCTCGCAGAAGTCTTCAAAACGCACGGTTACGACGGCATTTTGTACAAGAGTTCCTTAAATGAAAAAGGATATAATCTTGCTTTATTTGATCCCAGTGTTGCTGAATTGTTTAAGTGCTCTATGTTTCGGGTAGAAGGTGTCGACTACAAATTTCGGGAATCGGGGAATCCATATTACATAACAAAGAGGGTAGAGGAGCAGGCTTAAATTTTTTGCGCATTGCGTGTGATAAAAC
>CAYNDW010000964.1:0-2516 GCA_964395375.1 uncultured Cytophagia bacterium | reverse complement strand
AATTACCAATTACCAATTACCAATTACCAATTACCAATTACCAATTACCAATTACTAATTACCAATTACCAATTACCAATTACTAATTACTAATTACTAATTTAGGGATTTTCGGTTTGAGCAATTCTAACCGATTCTTGTTGAGAAATTTAGCCCACACAAGGCCATTATGCTAAAATCAGGCGAGTTGCACTGGAACTAAACAGGAAAATAAGCAAAGCGAGGCAGCATGATGGAAACAAAACGACGGCGGCGACAACGGCAGCCCATTACCCTTGAAGAACTGAAAAATGACCCGAACAGCTTGTTATCGTGGGGGATAGAGGATCCAGCCTTATGCAAGTTGGAAACCTATCGTCTCTACCAGGCCGGCTATGCGGCGGCCGACCTCGCGGCGGCCTTCGAGATGTCCCGGGAATATCTGTACGAAGTATGGGCCAAGTTCAAAAGCGAAGGGACAACAGCCCTGGTCGACAAACGCTGGGGCGCAGAACCGCGTAAGCTCACGAGCGAAATCGAGCGGGCCATCCTGCGGGCGAAAGCCCTGACCCCGCACCTGAGCGATGGCCAACTGGGCGAATCTTTCGGGTTGGACCGCAGCAGCATCTACCATTTGCTCAAAGAACATGGGCTGCAAGACCTGCACCGGGTTCTGGCTGACAATCCAGGCGCAGAGGGAGAGCCGGGAGAGACAGAAGGCGACGAGGAAAAAAACGTTGAAATCATCCCCTGTGCCCAAGCCCTGTACCTGACCTTGCTCAATGCGCTGGAACAGACCGGCTTCGCAGACGCCTTAGAGGCTCTGGCTGTGGCGCAACCAGCTGACACCTATACCGATGAGAAGTTGCGCCTGGCTACGGTCTTGCTGCAAGCGGCCGGGGTCTCCCGCATCAGCCACATCAATGACCAGCCGCTGAACGGGTGGGGCGTGCCCCTGGACAGCGCACGCCGTCCCGATGGCGACACCCTTGACCGCTATCTGCAGGCGATCATCGCTTTGGATGAGGGGGAAGGCGGCCCGGAAGCCGCCGCCGCCCGCCTGGGACAGATCCGCGCCGAGGGGATGATTGCGGCGGCCCAGGCGCAATCCCTGCGCAATTGGGTCAGCGCCGGCTTGTTGGACGGCACTGTGTGGCATTTCGATGGGCACACAATCGAGTATACGGGCGTGGCAGAGATCGGCAAAACCAAACATGGCACCAAGGAGAAGAGTGTCAAAGCCGTCGACCGCTATACCCTGAGCAATGGTCTGGTCAGCTTGACCGACGTCTTTCCCGTCAGGGTGACCTATGACGAAGCCTTACGCCAGATGGTGCCCAAAGTCAACGCAGCGCTGCCGCCTGACCAGCCTATCCGCCATCTTTGCTTCGACAAAGAGGGCTGGGATGCCGAAACCCTGGGTTGGCTGCGGGCAGAACAACAGATCGACGTGATTACCTGGGTGAAAAACACCCCAAACAACGTGAACGCTTTAGCCGCCGTTCCGGATGACGATTTCGTGGCCACCGCTGCGGGCATGACCGTGGGCAAAGCCCACAAAGCCGTTGTGCAACACATCGCCGACACCCGGGTTGACCTGCCCCATCTGGGCGAGAGCCGGGTGGTCATTTTGGAAACCGAAGCCGAAAAACGCATCGGGATCTACACCACCGCCCCGCCCCCGGCCACAACCTCCTTAAGCGACGAAAGCTGTCTGAGCACCGTGGATATTCTGGAAGGCATGCGCCTGCAACAGCGGCTTGAAAATAGCTTCAAAGTCGATATCCACGAGATGGGCAGTGACCACATCCCCACCCAGCGCACGTTTACCGTCACGCGGTCAGAACCGTATGACCTGGAGGCAGCCGCGAAACAACAACGAAACGCCCAAAAACGCCTGGTGAACTATACCGCCCAGATCGAGCACGACATCCCCCAACTCCAAGAGGAGACCAGCCTGGACAAGCACAGCGCCAATCTCCTCCAGAAACGCGCCAGCCGCTTGCAGACGAAAGCCCAGCGCCAACTGGCCGCGCTTGATGCGGAGATGGCCGCTGCCATCGTGGACGAAGCGGGGCAGGCCACCCTTACCACCACTTGTGAGGTTCTCGACCTGCGCAAGCTCACCCTGCTCAGCCTGTTTAAGGCCCATGCCCTGGTTGCACTCACGCTTCTGGCCAGACAACTGGGCCTCGACGGCGCCGGCCCCAATCGCTTGCGCCGTCAATTTCTGGCTTTTGGGAATCGGGTCGAGTTTGATGCCCACCGCGGGATCGCCACAGTTTATGCCGGTCCTTTTCCACGCGCAACGACGCAGCAAGCGTATGAGCGTTTCTGCGACTTGGCTCATGATCTGCCCATCCCCTTGCGCCACCAGGGGGTTCTCTATCGGCTTCGCTTCAGTTGGTAAGGTGCCAATCGACTATGAAAGAACATGGATACAACACAATCGGCCGTGTTCTGTGCTAACCGGAAATCTCTATAATTGGGATTTGTTCATTGTTCATTGTTCATTGTTCATTGTTCATTGTTCATTG
>CAYNDW010000963.1:0-2517 GCA_964395375.1 uncultured Cytophagia bacterium | reverse complement strand
CCTCGATGTTCGGCGGCGACAAAGACCTCGCGCTCGCGGGCTTCAAACGCAGCGCGGAAATTTTCGAAAAGCAAATCAAGACGAGCACGTTGCAGCCGGATTGGGGCCATGCCGAAGCCTATGCGTGGATCGGCTTGGCTTATCTTGATCAAAACAAAAAAGCCGAAGCCAAGCCCGCGCTCGAACGCGCGCTGGTCATCGATCCCGATTTCGGCTGGGTGAAGCACGTGCTGCTGCCCAAAGCGCTGGCGACAAATTGACCTACGCCTTGCGAAGATTCAAAATTTTCGCCGTTTTCTTTTTCAACAAAACACGCAGATCATCCGAGGAGCGAGCAAATGTCCCCATCACCCGCGCCCTCCCAGGCGCAATCCACTTCACCCTTTCGTTGGCGCAGCCATGAAATTTCCCGCATTGAAGGCTTCAGCGACGCCGTCTTTGCTTTTGCCGTAACGCTCCTCGTCGTTTCGCTGGAAGTGCCGGAAACTTTCAGCGAACTGTGGGAGAAGATGCACGGCTTCGTGGCGTTTGCGCTGTGTTTCGTCGCGCTGTTTTATGTTTGGTACGAACAGTACATTTTCTTCCGGCGTTATGCGCTCAAAGATAATTTCACCGTGTGGATGAACGGCGCCTTGATCTTCGTCGTGCTCTCCTACGTCTATCCGCTCAAATTTCTCTTCAGCCTGCTCGTCAAAATATTCGCGGGCAGCATCATGGTGCATACGCACGACGGCACGAGCGTGCCCATGATCGAGAGCGCGCAATTTCCAACTTTGATGATTATCTATGGCCTCGGATATCTTGCGGTGTCGCTCCTCTTCGTTCTGCTGTTTCACCACGCTTGGCGCAAGCGCGCAGAGTTGGATTTGAATGCCGTGGAAATGCTGTTCACACAATCCAGCATTCGGTCGCATGGAATCAATATCAGCATCGCGGTGCTTTCCATTGCAATTGTTGTCGTCCTCGGCAGCAGTAGTCTTTCCGGCATGATTTACATGATCATCGGCCCGCTGCAATTTCTCAACGGTTGGCGCACCGGCAGACGCGTAGAAAAATTACAGGCCGCCCTTTTAAACTGACGCGAGTTTCGCATGACGCCGCAACCAAGCACAAAAAATAACTGGGGCCGCGCGCTGATCCTCGGCTGGCTGGGATGGACGATTTACGCCGCGCTCTATGCCCTGGTCTTGACGTTGCAGACCGGCTTATTCTATCCGTTCGCGCTCTCCGGCTCGTTGCTCTCGCATTACTTGATGGCGTTGTACAGCATTCCCATTTGGTTTCTCACCATGCGCGTGCTGGCCCCGCACGCGTGGCCGACACATGTGCTCGGCCATTGCGTTGCCAGTGCGGCCTTCGCGTTTGGCTGGCATGCAAGCCTGTTGCAGCTTTTCCGCCTCCTCTTCGGCGAAGCCGTTTGGCAGTCGGCAAAATTGTTTGACATCAAATACTGGCTGCTGCACGAAGCGCTGATTGTGTATGGCGTATTCGTCGGCCTGTTTTACGCGCGGCGCTATCAACAACAATTGCTCGCGCACGAGCGGCAAGAGGCCGATCTCCGTTTGCACGCCAAGCAAATGGAACTCACGCTGCTCAAAGGCCAGCTTAATCCGCATTTTTTATTCAACACGCTGAACTCCATCAACGCGCTGGTGGGCAGCAATCCCGAAGGCGCGCGGCACGTGCTCGCGCGGCTCGCCGAAGTGTTGCGCTATTCGCTGGAGAGCGATCGTCGCGCGCTCGTGCCGCTGTCCGAAGAATTGCGTTTTGTCGAGACGTATTTGGAGATCGAGAAAGCCCGCTTTGGAAAACGTTTGCAAGTGTCTTGGGCCGTCGATGAAGCCGCGCGCGCGTTGCTCGTGCCGCCCATGATCATCCAGCCGCTCGCGGAAAATGCCGTGCGCCACGGGCTTGCGCCGAAAGAAGAAGGCGGCGAACTGGCCGTGCGCATCGAAAGGCAAAACGGCCAGCTCGCCATTGCCGTCACCGACAATGGCGTGGGCGCAGCGCACGCCTCGCAAATCGAACTGTTGCAACGCGGCACCGGCTTGCGCAACACGGATTTGCGTCTGCGCAAAATGTTCGGCGAAAACGCCGGCCTCCAAATCAGCGCCGACGCAAACGGCTTTCGTGTGCGGTTTGCTTTACCGCTAGCCCAAGTGGAGCACGCCGGGACATAACTGTTCAGCCGCGGCTTGGTTGTGGCTTTTCTTTGACTTGCCGGAATGTTCAACTCTGGCTTGGCCAGAGTCGAGGCCAGGCGACAAAGCATTCTCCTATCCGGACAAGCCGGAGCAAAACAAGAAACCTCATCCGCCTCAGAAAAGTTTTTTTCGGCGAAGCTCGGTGTCTTCGGCGTCGCTCGGCGGAAAAGCCGTTGCTTCTTTTGCAACGATCTAAAGTTTTTTTTGTTGGGTCTCTGCTCCATCAACCGGTCTTCTTCGTTTGTTTATCTGACCGGCTTTCTTCGCGCGAGGTGCCTTAAAGCGCTTCGCAGATTGCAAAAAGCAAAAGCCT
>CAYNDW010000962.1:0-2517 GCA_964395375.1 uncultured Cytophagia bacterium | reverse complement strand
AATGACATCTCTTGTAGTTGGAGCAAGCGGCGCAACTGGTCGGTTGCTGGTGAAGCAGTTGCTAAATCGCGGCCTGCACGTCAAGGTTATTGTACGATCGCCTGATAAGCTACCCGAAAATATCCGGAGCCACGGCAACTTATCCGTGTTCCATGCAAGTGTTCTAGACTTCAGCGACGTGGAGATGGCCCGGCATGTCAAAGGGTGTGAAGCTGTGGCTTCGTGTCTGGGACACAACATAAGCTTTAAAGGCATCTACGGCCATCCACGCATGCTTGTGACGGAGACGACCCGCAGATTGTGCAATGCCATCAAAGCCAACAAGCCCAATCCGGCTGTCAAGTTTGTGCTCATGAACACCGCCGGCAATAGCAACCGTGATCTGCCTGAACGAATTTTGTTTGCGCAGAAGTGCGTTATTTGGCTCCTTCGCGCACTACTGCCTCCTCACTTAGACAACGAGAGGGCTGCCGATTATCTGCGCACGAAGATAGGCCAAAACGATAGAACAATCGAATGGGTTGCGGTTCGCCCAGACAATTTGATTGATGAAAGCGAGGTTACCAAGTACGAGGTGTACTCATCGCCGATTAGAAGCGCGCTCTTTGATGCGGGTGTGACCAGCAGAATCAATGTCGCCAATTTCATGGCTGATCTGATTACTGACGATGACATATGGAAAAAGTGGATGGGGCAAATGCCCGTTATCTACAACAAGGCCTCGTCGTAAGCAGAACAACGCACCAAGTCTGGCGTTATTTCCGGAAGTGCAGATGCTGCACGGATACGCATTACAACCGCATCAACGCGGACTGGCAATTCCGTTGCGCTCCATTGCCGGCCGGTTATGCAAACCGTTGAGCGCCGTGCTCCAAATTCTGAGTCATACCCGAAGATGATCATTGAACACACATGGCGGACGAGCCGCAACCCAAAAGCTTTTTGTAAGCGGATTTTTCGAATATAGCGGATAAAGCAAAAGCCGTATCCGCTATATTCGTTCAATCCGCTTACAAAAAAATTTTTGCTTTTAAAACAAAGATTACACTCTTAACTAACTAACAGCTACACCCAAAGGAGTTAGTCTATGGCAGAGCTGAAAACAAAAGTCACCAAAGGCAGCGTCAAGAAATTTCTGGATAGCATCGCGGATGAAGCGCAACGCAAAGATGCATACTTGCTGTTCAAAATGCTGCAGCAAGCGACCAAAGACAAAGCAAAGATGTGGGGGGACAGCATCGTCGGTTTTGGCGACTACCATTATGTCGGCAAAAGCGGTCGTGAAGGAGACTGGTTCCTTGCAGGACTTTCGCCGCGCAAACAGAATCTCACGCTCTACATGTTAGGTGGCTGGGAACAACATGACGAGTTGCTGGCGAAATTAGGCAAGCACTCCCTTGGCAAAGGATGTTTATACCTCAAGCGTTTGGATGGGCTGGATATGTCGATCCTGAATAAATTGCTTGTCGCAGCAGTGAAGCGCGCCAAAAAACTGGCGCAAGAGAATGCAAAGAGGCAGGCACAATCGAATAAATAGCGGACCGCAAAAGGACAAAAACGGTTACTCGCTGATTCTTGACGAAGACATTTCAAAGAAACAAACAGGAGAACCCGATGATACGAATTATTGCGGGCGTCATTGCCGGATTTTTTGCTTGGGTGATTGTGTGGGTCGGAATCGAGAAGATCCTTTCGGCTATTTGGCCGGAGTCGTACGGCGCTCCTCAACTCGCGTTTCAAACGGCCGTTGAAAATGGCGGTCCGTTCACAGCGGACACGACGCTCCTTCTCGTGCATATTGTCATCGGTGCAATAGTCTCGGGGGCGTCCGGATTTCTGGCCGTGCTGATCGCCGGTGAAAACAAACGCGCGCCGCTGATCCTCGGCGTTCTGCTGCTGGTGGCCATTGGCTTAGTGAAGGTGGTTATGTCCTGGCCGTATGCTCCGATTTGGTATCACGTTATCTTTACGGCGCTTCTAATTCCAATGACGATCATTGGCGGTAAATTGAAAACCACCGCTTAGGAAAAAAATGAAAATCATACTTGCACGCATCGCGGGCGGCATCGCGATGATCATCTGGAGTTTTTGTTCCCAGACTGTTCTGCCGCTCGGCGAATTTGAACGCGAGCATACAATCGTAGTAAATGTCGAGCTATTTTTATAACGCCTCGAACTGTTGGCCAGCACAAGGATCGACCACATGCAAGCGACTAGCGTGAGAGTACCGCCAGACGTCCTCGAATTGCTCGCGGCATATCCGCCTGCCGTGCAAGAACTCGCGCTCGCCGCGCGCAAGTTGGTGATGCACGCGGTTCCGCAGGCCGCTGAAATGGTGGATACTTCGGCCAAACTCCTCGGCTATGGTTACGGCTCTGGATACAAGGGCTTGATCTGCACGCTCATTCTGAGCCAAACGGGCGTGAAGCTCGGTGTTGTCCGCGGCTCGCAACTGCCAGACCCGACAGGACTCTTGCAGGGCAGCGGCAAAGTCCACCGGCATGTCGTCCTCCGTGC
>CAYNDW010000961.1:0-2526 GCA_964395375.1 uncultured Cytophagia bacterium | reverse complement strand
AGCGATGTTCACCAAGAGCTCGAGACTGTCTGGAAGAATAATGGGGTAGATGAGCGCTGCCGTCTTGGGGATATCCCCAGCCGTGGTAGCGCGGGACCGCGCAGACTTGACACATTCATCCTTGAAGTAATCCTGCAGTTCTGCAGCCTTATACAGCTCGGACGTATCCCGTGCTTGAACCAGCAGGGCCTGCTGTTGTTGCGGGTCTTGGTTCACGGCTGCGTGTTTCAGCAGGAGGTCGGCTAGCTCGAAAAACACCGGTCCGATGGAGTCGCGAAACGAATGGCGCCGCCCTTGATAGCCTGAAAACTCATGGCGGATCGGTTGCACTGTGCTTATGGCACGGCGGTAGGCCTTGATCGCGTCGTCCGGTTTCCCGGTCGCAGCCAGAATCCGACCGGTTTGCCAATGCCAGCGATACAGAGATTCCGGCGCATTCACCTGCTGCGCGGCAAGCACCGCCCGGCGGGTCAAGTCGAGGGCTTCAGGGAACTGTCGCGCGTGCTCATACAATTGACCAAGATAGCCGAGCGCATACGATTCGGCTGTAGAGTCCCCAATCCGCGTGGCAATGGCCGCTGCTTCCCGCAGGAACTGCTCAGATCGAACGCGGAACAATTGCTGGTCTGATCCGGTCGGGGCGTTCGGGGGATTGACCATGAGGTTGCTTCGATCTTTGGATTGTTGTTGCGCCACGCGCGGAGTATCAGCGGATGATTCCGCGCGTCCGGCATTCAGGCGAATGCCACGGGAACCCGGAAGCGCCGAAGGATCCAATTGCGCCAGCAGGGTCCGTTCCGGCGAGATTTGAGGACGGAGGTCCTCATAGCCCAGCGCAAGGTTGAGTAACCCAAAAGCCTTATCGTGGGAATCGGGGAGTTCCTTCAGTTGCCGATAGGCCAACTCCAGACGGTCCTTTGCCTGTGCAACTTGCCCATCGTCAATGGATGCCATCGCGGCATTGATCAATGCAGTCATACTCAGTGCCGATTGCCCCGTGCCGCGAGCCAGAATGGCACTTTCCATGTAGGCGCTGATGGCTTCGGACGCATTCCCCTGGGTAGCAAGGACATTGCCGAGGTCATTGAGCAGCATAGCGACGAGGGAGGAACGCTCATCTTTTCGCGCAAGTGTCAGGGCGTCGGTAAAGAATTGGAGCGCGATCATATCATGACCTAACGCGACGTTGGCCTTCCCAAGCTGGCCAAGGCTGGCGGCCAGAAGGCCGGTGTTGTGCCCTTGTTCGGCGATCCGGCGCGCGACCTGGAGGGCCACAATGGCCTTGTGATGTTGCCCAACCTGTTGAAGGGCGTACCCTAAATGAATCAAGGCCTGAACCTGGAGTTGCGGTTCATTCTGTTGTTCGTGAACCGACGCGGTCTCGGTCCAAGCGAGTGCCGCTTCGCCGAAGTTGCCGGCTCGCTCATAGGTCTGTGCTGCGTGGGTCCAACTGGCTGCAGCGTCCGAGTAGGCGCCGACGGCCTGGAGCGATTCAGCCGCGTGTTTTGCGGCACGGGCTTCCTCCAGCGTCGAAGGCATTCCACGTGGAGCGGCATTCGCCGCTGATGCTGCATGATCAGCGGAAGGCTCTGCGCAAACGGTTTGTTCGATAGAGGGGAGCCCGAGACCGACTCCCAATGCGAGCGCCAAGACCCAACGGAGCAGCGCGCGGGAGTGCAGTCGAGATGTGGGTGGATGTAATGGTGTCATGCGTTCCTCCATCCTATGAGCGACAGGCTGAATGGAACCGGAACTGAGTCGAGTCATGGTCGGTAACGAAGTCCAGTCCAAGCCGGGCTGCGGCCACATTCGGCACGGATGTTCCCAGCGATCCAGACCTCAGGAGCTCCATGAAGGAGAGCGGGCTGGGTGATAAGGCGCCCGGAACCTGTGGCACCCCATCGCGGCCGGTTTGGACAAAGCTGCTGAACTGGCCTTTGGGATCGGCGGCACACTGGTCACCCGACAGCCCGGCTTGGCTATAGACCAGGTTCAGCGGCACCAAGGCACCGCTGAGGACCTGAATCGGGGCGTTGATATTGACACTGCCGCTGACCCCAGCGGGGCCAGCCGAGGCGTCGATCAGAGAATTGGGATCCACGAGCACCGCGCCGCTGGCGTCGATGCTGATACTCCCTCCCGCACCGGCATTGGCATTGGCGAGGAGTCGACTGTTCTGGATCACGACCAGGAGGGGGTCGATGTTGATGTTGCCGCCGTTAGACCCGGCCTGGCCCTGAACGGAACTCGTCAGCGTACTGTCCACTAGGCGAATAATGTTTGGCGCGGTGAGTTTGATGTTGCCGCCGGAGGCCTGGGCCGCAAAGGTCGTGACCTTGCTGTTCCGCATGAGGAGGTCGGTCGCCGACGTGAGCGCGATACTTCCCGAATCTTCGGAGCCTTCGCTTTCTGCCGAGATCGTCGTGCCGCCCGTGAGTCGCATGTCTCCAGCCGCGATCGACACAGTGCCTCCAGCCCCTTGCTGCGCGCTCGTAGCCACAGTACTGACACTGCTGGTGAACGACC
>CAYNDW010000960.1:0-2528 GCA_964395375.1 uncultured Cytophagia bacterium | reverse complement strand
TTTCTCGGCCAACTCGGATGCGAGTTGCCGGTGGAGAAAAACCTCAAAAAAGGCAAGTTGCTCGCTCTCGTTTCCGAACCGCATGCGCCGCTGCTCGTTCGGCAAGCCGAAGAATTTCGGCGGCTTTATCCGGAAACGGAAGTTTCCATTCAAACCACCTCAACGCGCGAGGCCATCGTGGCCATGCTGAATGACACGGTGCGCATAATTTGTATCGACCGGCGGTTGAATGAAGAAGAATGGCAAGTCGCCAAAGCCGCGGAGATCGGCATCGTGGAAACCAAGATCGCCGAAGATGCGCTCGCGGTCTTGGTGCATAAACAAAACCCGATGCGCAACGCGACGCTGGCGACATTAAGCGATATTGTCAGCGGAGCGAAAACGTCTTGGAGCGAAGTGCCGGAATCGAAATGGCCCGGAGGTCGGATCGAAGTGGCGCTCACCGGACGCAATTCCGGCACCTATGAAATTTTAACGCGGCGCTTTCTTAAATTGACGAACGACCCGGCGCCGGCATATATCGCGGAAACCAGTCGTAGCGTGATGGAATATGTTAACGCGCATCCGCAGGCCTTGGGCATCATTTCCGCAGCCGCGCTGCAAGACTCTCTTCCCAATCTGCACGTGCTCGCCTTACAAGCCGTCGATTCCACGGCCGCAGGCAGACCCTTCGTAATGCTGCATCAAGCCAATGTTCATCGTGGTTATTATCCCTGGCATTACTCGCTGTACATGTATCGGTTGGAACAATTCACCGGAATCGCGCTCGGCTTTACGGCGTTCGTCGCGAGCGCGCCCGGACAAAAAATGTTGTTGGATGCAAAATTGGTCCCGGCAACCATGCCGATTCGAATCGTTCAAATCAAAGAGAATTGAAGCAGCGATGAAATCCAAACTCCTTTTTCTCGGGCTGATGCTGTTGTGCGTGTGGCCGGTTTTGGCGCAAGCGCCGCAAGTGATTAAAGCCCAACAACTGTTGAGTCAGGACAAGCCGCAAGCCGCGATTGTAGAATTGCGCCAAGCCGTGAACGTCAATCCCAAAAACATTGAGGCCTGGCTGTTGCTCGGACAAGCGTATTTGCTCACCAATCAAGCGGATTCCGCGCTCTTTGCGGGCCGGCAAGCGCGTGATATCGAAGGCAAAAATCCCGCGGGCTATATCATCACTTCCCGCGCGGAAGCGGCCAAGAAAGATTTCAAAGCCGCTTATGCGAGCATTCGCTCCGGCTTGAAATCAAGCAAGGCCAACAACTCGGCGCTGCTCGTGCAACAAGGCTTGTTGCACATGACCATGGATTCCAGCCAGCAAGCCATGATTTCTTTTTCACAAGCGAAAGAGGCGGATCCCAAAAACGCCAAAGCCTACGCGGGCTTGGGCGATGTTTATATGAAGATGGGCAGCCCCGGCATGGCCATCATGCAAATGGAGACCTACATTAAATACGACTCCAGCGATGCGGAGTTGATGGAGAAACTGGCGAACACGTTGAAGAAAGAGCGGCGCTATACCGAAGCAGCCCGGTGGTACAATCGCGTCGTGGGTTTGGACACGACGAAATCCGCGCCGCTGTTTGAAATGGGCGAGCTTTATTTCAAAGGCAAACAATATGGCAATGCCAGTCGCGCGTTTCAAGTTTATACGCGCCGCTTCCCCAATGACGACGCCGGTTGGAAGTACCTCATGGAAGCGCTGTACATGAGCCGGCAATATAAAGACGCGCTCGCCGCGGCCGAGCGCGTGCATATGAAGGAGCCGAACTCGCCCAAAGTGGTGCAGATCATCGCGCACTCGAATTTCGAACTGAAACAATATGACATGGCCATCGCTTCGTATCAACAACTCGGCAAGCTCGATACCCTTGCGCTGGACGATAAAGAACGCTTGGGCAAAGCCTTCTTTCAAACCAAACAAGACTCGTTGGCCGCGTCTTTGTTAGTGGAAGTGGTGACGAAGGACACGAGCCAGTTCGATCTTTATAGCGACATCGGCACGTTGTACATGCGCATGCGCAAATGGGGGTCCGCCACCGGCGCTTATGAGAAGCGTTTCAAGAGAGAGCCTAATCACTGGCCCTCTTTTATGAACTATGCCGTGAGCGCCATGCAGTTGGGCCGATATGATTCCGCGCGGGTCGCGTTGCGGAAGGTCATCGAGCTGAAAGCCGATTATCTGCCCGGGCATATGAACTTAGCGCGGTGCTTGTTCTCGTTTGATGATTCTTCCCAGGTGATGGTCAAAGAGTTCGAGACCGTGATCAAGCTGGCGGATACTGCCGTGGTCAAATATAAGAACGAACTGGCGGAAGCCCATGGTCAGATTGGCTACGTCCATTTGATCGACAGAAAATATCCGCAAGCACTGGAAGCGTTCACAGCTTCCATTAAGTTTAAAAATGATAGTCCCCAAATACGGCTGGGGCGCGCGCAAACTTATGCGCTCATGATTCGCCGCGACGAAGCGATTGCGGAATACAAAGCCGTGCTCAAGCTCGATCCCAAGAACAAAAAAGCGAAAGAAGATTTGATAG
>CAYNDW010000959.1:924-2529 GCA_964395375.1 uncultured Cytophagia bacterium | reverse complement strand
CTCCGTGCCATCACCGACCTAAAGAAGGCTGGACTCAAGCCACTGCTCAAGGCCGCTGTCGCAGCATGGCGAGGGCGAAACGAGCACGCGCGCGTCTGAACTCGTGTTGCTCGTTGACGCTGCGAGCGTGACCATAATTCCAAAAAGTCGTGTTCGCGTAAGGTTTTGTGGTGTTCCGGCGTCTGTACCGCCGATGCCGCGCAAGAGAACCGCGGTGTTAGCGCACGCTTCCCTTCTCTCACTTCGCCAAAATCATCTTCTTCAACGCGCGATAGTCGTTCACTTTTAATTCATAGAAGTACACGCCCGCGGCCCAGTCCGAAGCGTCGATCGTAATCTTATAGCGCCCGGCCGTGAAGTAGCGCACGAGGGGCTTGCGCGCGGGTTGGCCGAGCGCGTTGTAAAACGCGAGACGCACTTGACCCGCTTGCGGCAGGCTGAATGAGATCACCGTCGAAGGATTGAAGGGATTCGGATAGTTCTGTTCGAGCGCATACGCTTCGGGCACGAGCGTTTCGGCAAAGTTATGAACGCTCTCTTTCGCCAGCGCTAAACTGCCCGCAGTGCCCACTTCAATCGCGGCCACCGCGGGCGGACGTTTCACCGTGCTGATCGAGCGCACGAAGTTGAGATTGAGCTGGCCGTCGCTTACCACCACACCCGTGACCATCCGCCGCAACGCAACATACTTCCCGCCCGCGGCCACCCACACGTCCAAATCATCCACTACGATATTGCCTTCCGCAGTCACGTCGATCAAGCGGCGATTCGCTTCGTTATCCGCGATCTCCACGAAATGCAAGATCATGTCGTACGTGCCGTTCGGCAAGTCGAATTGATAGCCTAACTCCGCTTTCTCGTGCAAGTCCTGATAGAGCGCGGACTCGGTCGTATTGCTGATGCCGGTCGTCGTGATTTTATTAAAACCCAAAACCGCATAGCCCCAACTGCCCGGCGCATAAATTTGATCCGCGCTGAACACGTTGCCGTTCGTCGCCGTGTATTGCGCGCCGCCGGCATTCACGCGAATGATCGTTGCCGCGGAAGGAGCCGTCGCATTGATATTCACCTCCGCGGTGTCTTTTGCGCCGAGATTGTCGGTGACGATCAAACGCGCGAGATAGTTGCCCGCGTTGTGATACGTGTGCTGCGGATTCGCCAGCGCCGCGCTATCGCCGTCGCCGAATTTCCATTTGAACGCAACGACGCTGCCATCGCTGTCCGTGGAGTTCGAGCCGGTGAATTGCACGAGCAACGGCTTGTTGCCGTTCGTGGGCGTCGCGCTCGCGATGGCATTCGGCGGTTGATTGGCATTCACTTGTATTGCGACAAACGCCGTGTCCTTCGCGCCGGCATTGTCGGTCACAATCAAGCGCGCGTTATAATTGCCCGGCGTGTTATAAATGTATTGCGGATTCGCAATCGCCGCGCTTCCACCCTCGCCGAAACTCCACGCATAGCTTGCAATCGTGCCGTCGCTGTCCGTTGAATTTGAACCCGTGAATTGCACGTTGAGCGGCGCAATACCGCTCGTGGGCGTTGCGCTCGCTATCGCATCAGGCGCGGCGTTGCTTGTCACTGTGACCATCACATAAGTCGTGTCGC
>CAYNDW010000959.1:0-914 GCA_964395375.1 uncultured Cytophagia bacterium | reverse complement strand
CGATTAAGCGCACATTATAACTGCCCGCGGTGTTGAAGGTGTGCAGCGGATTGATGGTTTGCACCGTGGTGCCGGCGCGAAACGCCCAGCGATAACTCGTGATCGTGCCGTCGCTGTCGGTGGAGTTGCTGCCGGTGAATTGCACCGCGAGCGGCGCTTTGCCCGAGGCCGGATTCGCGCTTGCGATGCCTTTGGGTTTTTGATTCGCCCCGGCTGCAACACTCACCCGGCGCACGCCCCACGCCCAACTCAAGGTCGGGTTCTTGAGATTGTCAAACACGAGCGTGTTGGTGCTGTTGTTATTCACCACCGAATCCGGCAACGTGGCGAAGAGATCGCCGCTCCACAAACCGTCGCCGGTGATGGGCATGCCCACGATCTTTTTGCCGTTCAAAAAAATCCCGGCTTCGAGATCAGTGTCGATGTCATACGCTTGATACTTCAATTGCACGCTGCCCGCCATGCCGTTGAAGCAATAGGTCATCTTATCCACGTGCGTTTGATCGCCGCCGGGAATTTTGCCATACGCCGTAGTTTCGGGCAACGCGGTGCAATTCGCGCCCGTGACTTGAATCGCGACAAACGCCGTGTCTTTTGCACCGCTGTTGTCGGTCACAATCAAGCGCGCCGAGTAATTGCCCAGTGCATTAAAAATGTACGCGGGATTCGCCGTGGTCGCGCTGCCGCCGTCGCCGAAGCTCCATGCGAAGCTCGCAATCGTGCCGTCGCTGTCGCTGGAATTGGAGCCGGTGAATTGTACATTCAACGGCGCGAAGCCGTTGGCGGGATTCGCGCTCGCAATGGCTTGGGGCCGTTGATTGGGCGCGCTCACTTGAATCGCAACGAACGCAGTGTCTTGCGCGCCGTTGTCATCGGTCACAATCAAGCGCGTGGAATAATTTCCCGCGACGTTG
>CAYNDW010000958.1:0-2529 GCA_964395375.1 uncultured Cytophagia bacterium | reverse complement strand
GAATACTTTGCCGGTGGGATTGTTCGGCGTGTTGAGAATGATCGCGCGGGTTCGGTGGTTGTACGCGCGCTTCAATTCGGCTTCGTCAAAATGCCAATCGGGCGGATGCAATTTCACAAAGCGCGGGGTAGCGTGCGCGAGTATCGTGTCCGGCCCGTAGTTTTCGTAATACGGCTCGAAGATGATGACTTCATCACCGGGGTTGATGAGCGCCATGAGCGTTGCGATCATCGCTTCGGTGGAGCCGCACGTGACCGTGATATTTTTTTCGGGATGCACAGCCATCTTGTTATATCGGCCCGCTTTCTCCGCAATGGCTTCGCGCAAATTCTTCGCGCCCCACGTGATGGCGTATTGATTGAGGTCCGCGCGGATCGCGGCGACCGCGGCTTCTTTCACTTCCTCGGGCGCGGCAAAATCCGGGAAGCCTTGCGAAAGATTGACGCCGCCGTGCAAGAGCGTGAGTCGCGTCATCTCGCGAATGACGGACTCGGTGAAAGATTCGGTGATGGTGGCAACGGGAGGTTTCATGCGCGCCCGGGAAGATTCGAAGTGAGGAGCGAAATTCAAAAACCATCAAGTGAAAGCTAGGTTGCGGATACGGCATCTTCCAAACTCAATGCGAGAATCACCTTTTCGCTAACGAGCCGCATATCATCTTCGCTAAGAGTGCCCATATATTTCAAAAGACGCTGCTGGGGGACGGTTTGAATGTTATCGACTTGAACAAAAGAAGGTTGTGGCAAATTCGTTTTTTGATCGATGTCCACTTCGGTGGGATAACCTTTGGAATGCGAGGTGATTTCAGCGACCGTGACCTTATTAAGAAAAGGAATGACCGCGCTGCGCGTAAGAATGAGGGCGGGGCGTGTTCCGGCTTTGCCGCCGAGGTCAACTTGCCAAATTTCTCCTCGTTTCATTGCGCTGACCAAGCTTGTGCTTCCGCCCAATCCTCTGCGCGTTGCGCATCATCGGGATGCAAGCGCAGCGCGGCAAGCCATTGCTGCTCAAAATCACGCCCTTTGCGCCGCACGAGCCAAAGACGCAGCGCCTCTTCGATAATGCGTGAGAGATCGAAATCGCCGGCTGTTTGCGCGGCGGTGATTTCAGTAAGAAATTTTTCGTTCAAAGCAATTTGAATATTCGTCATGGAGGGTCAATACAAAAAAAAGTTGCGCTTTTCAAGGGAAAGTTTTCGGAGGAAAAACATTACCGCTCAAAACAAAGCCACGGCCAAGTCGTGGCTGAACAAATCAAAAAAACAAAAAAGCCGGCCCTCGTAAGAGGAACCGGCTTTTTTTCTATAAAGTGCTGCGCTACGCGCGCATTGATGCTTAGTACATGCCGCCCATACCGCCGCCGCCCGGAGGCATCGGAGGCATCTTGTCCTTTTCGGGCTTCTCGACGATGGTGGCTTCGGTCATCAACAATAGCGCGGAGACCGAGGCCGCGTTTTCCAACGCGGTGCGCACGACTTTGGTCGGATCGATGACGCCTTGCTTAATGAGATCGCCGAAGTCTTCGGTATCGGCATTGAAGCCGAAGTTCACGTCTTTGCTCTCTTTTACTTTTTGCACGACGATGGAGCCTTCCCAGCCCGCGTTCTCCGCGATCTGGCGAATCGGCTCTTCGATGGCGCGCTTCACGATGTTGACGCCGGTTTGCTCATCGGCATTATCGAGCTTCAACTTTTCGAGTGCGGGAATCGCACGGAGCAGGGCCACACCGCCGCCCGGAACGATGCCTTCTTCCACAGCCGCACGGGTGGCGTGCAACGCATCTTCCACACGCGCCTTCTTCTCTTTCATTTCGATTTCAGTCGCAGCGCCGACTCTTAACACGGCCACGCCGCCCGCCAACTTCGCGAGGCGCTCTTGCAGTTTTTCGCGATCATAGTCGGAGGTTGTGCCGTCGATCTGCTTTTTGATTTGCGAAATGCGGCCCTTGATATCTTCCGGCTTGCCGCCGCCTTCGACGATGGTGGTGTTGTCTTTGTCAATCGTGATCTTCTTCGCCTTGCCCAAATCGCCGAGCGTGGTGTTCTCGAGTTTGAAGCCGGCCTCTTCGGAAATCACGCGGCCACCGGTAAGCACGCCGATGTCTTCCAACATCGCCTTGCGCCGATCGCCAAAGCCCGGAGCCTTCACGGCCGCGACTTTTAACGTGCCACGCAGCTTATTCACGACCAACGTCGCAAGCGCTTCGCCTTCAATATCTTCGGAGATGATCAAGAGCGGACGGCCCATTTGCGCGGTCTTCTCAAGGATCGGGAGCAGGTCTTTCATCGCGCTGATCTTCTTGTCGTAAATCAAGATCACCGCATCTTCCAACACCGTTTCCATGCTTTCGGGATCGGTCACGAAGTACGGCGAAATGTAGCCGCGGTCGAATTGCATACCTTCGACGACCTTCAATTCGGTCTCGGTGGATTTGGCTTCTTCCACCGTGATCACGCCGTCTTTGCCGACTTTGTCCATCGCATCAGCGATGAGATCGCCAATAGACTTGTCGTTGTTCGCGGAGATCGAG
>CAYNDW010000957.1:0-2530 GCA_964395375.1 uncultured Cytophagia bacterium | reverse complement strand
TTAAAAGTATATGGCGGATTCGCGATGGCAGCCGTGCCGCCGTCGCCTAAGCTCCACGCATAACTCGCAATCGCGCCGTCGGGATCGTTCGAGTTCGAGCCGGTGAATTGCACATTCAACGGCGCAACTCCACTCGTGGGCGTCGCGCTCGCCACCGCGTTCGGCGCAAGATTCCCGCCCGGCGCGTTCACTTGAATCGCGACCAAGGCCGTGTCCTTCGCGCCGAGATTGTCCGTGACGATCAAACGCGCGGAATAATTTCCCGCGGAGCTATATGTGCGCAAGGGGTTCGCGCTCGTGGCCGTGCCGCCGTCTCCAAAAGTCCACGTATAGCTGGCAATCGAGCCGTCGCTGTCGTTTGAGTTCGAGCCGGTGAATTGCACGTTCAACGGCGCGGTGCCGCTGGTGGGAATCGCGCTCGCAATGGCATTCGGCGCTTGATTCGCCGGCGCGCCGTTATTCAAAATAAGATAATTGCCCGTGCGTGAAATTTGAAAATTGTTCACATGCACCAAGCCATTCGCATCCGCGGTGACGGAGCCGCTCGCAATCAACGCATTGTCGCTCGCGCGGCGATTTTCAAAGCTGTAGGTGGCGTTTGGCGTGCGCGGAAAACTTTGCAAACGTCGCGGCGTGATCGTCGCCGTCGCGGTTTGCACGCCCGAGGTTGCGGCGAACGCATCGAGCAAGCCGCCGCGCAAATAAAGTTTGATGCGATACTGCGCGGGCGTGTCGATCACGCTTGAGCCTTGCCAACTCACGTAGCCGTTGATCGTGCCTTGCGCTTGCCCGGTGCTCGAGCCGCCGGGCAAAAGATCATTCCCCAAACCCGGATCGTTGTTGATGCTCAAATTGTTGATCGCAGGATAACTCAAGTTGCGGCGATAATTCAAGAGCTGCGTGCGTTTATAGACGGAGTCAAACACCGTGGTAGAAAATTTATGGCCCGTGTTCTCCCAATACAGATACAACTGCTGCCGCGAATTTTTCATCGCGTTGATGTATTGCGGCTTTTCGTGCCAACCCACGTGCGAATCCTGTTTGCCCACGCCGGTGATGATCACCGGAAAATCCGTTTGCGGATTTTGCTGCGCCACGTAGTTTTGGTCCATCCGCTCATAAACATTATACCCCTCGCCCGTCGCGGCATAATCGGGGTAGGTCGCTTTAATGTTCGGCGTCGGCAAGTTTTGTTCGGTCGTGCCCCACGCGGTTTGATAGCGATCCGTGATGTCCGAGCCGTATTCCAAATCCCACTCGTGCTCGCCGAGATCCATGCGCGGCACGTTGGCCCAAATTGCGGCGAACGCATGGGGAAACGCCATGCCCAATGCAACTGCGCCGATGCCGCCAAACGAGCTGCCTGTGACATAGACCCGATTCTCATCCGTGTGCGGCCACGTGCGCAACACCCAGTTGAGCACATACATGATGTGCAGTTGGAGATAGTTATGGACTTTGCCGCTCGTTAAAACTTGGCCCACGGAAAAATTTTCGCCATAGCCATACCAACAAACATTGAGCGGATGCACCGCGTCGTCTTGACTTGCAGCGTCGGGCGCGAAAGGATCGGGCGGCGGATCATCCATTTGCAATTCAAGGCCGGAGCCGTCGATCTTGTCAACTTTCGAAGTGAAATAATTGCTGCCGCCATACAAACCCACGATGACGTGTTGCGACGACGAAGTATTGAGGTTGTTGAGAATAAAATTATACGTCGCGCCGGGGCGATTCGACATCGCGGGCAGGAGCGGCGTGTTTTGAAAATTCGTCCAATGCACGAAATGGCGCGAGTTGCTGCTGTTGCTTTGCAGCACCGGCTCGGGCAAGCCCACGGTTTCGTTGATCGCAGAGTTGAGCGAGTTGTTGCCGAGTGTGATGCTCGTGTTGGCGCCGCCGCCATTCGCGGCAACTACGGCGTAATAAAAATTGCCGCTCGAAATGGCAGTGTTGACGAACAAACCCGTGCCGTCGCTTAACGGCGCGCCCAAATCTTGAATGCTATAATAGGAAGACATGCCCGCGTCTTGCGCGCGTTTATTGAAGCTGGAGTTTTGGTCGACCTGGCCGAGATACGTGGCTGAAGCAATGTTGCTGATCGCGGCAGAATGGCGATAGACTTTATACACGACCTCGGAGCCGGAAATTTCATTCCACGTCAAAAACGTTTGGCCGCTGCGATGAAACGCGGACAAGCCCGTGACTTGGGAAGAAGGCTGCGCCCAACTGGAAGCGAAGGAAAGGGTAATGCAACTGACTAGCGTGTATATAAAGAGGTGCGTTCGGCGATGTAACATTGCGCGCTCCGCGAAAACGATGTTGTCCTAAATTTCACGGCAGTACGCCGTGGTTTGTTGATGATTACCGGCGAGGGTTGTGTTGCAAGAGGTAGGCTGTGGCGTCGCGTGAAGTTCCGTTATGAAATAAAACTTGCATAACGGTGAAAGATAGCGACGAGGCGGTGAGTTTGCGGAAGATATACTCGTTGTGGATTGGTTTGTAACTCCCCTCAAGCTGTCATTCTGGAAGA
>CAYNDW010000956.1:0-2535 GCA_964395375.1 uncultured Cytophagia bacterium | reverse complement strand
GAGATGACAAGCAACTTCGTCGAGTCCAAGTCCGACTTCTCTTTGCTCGCATGGGCCGGACTACTTTCTTTTATAGCGAATCTTGTTTGCGTCGACGACGATGGAAGCTTTCTCCCAGGTTGCGAGCGGATAGTTTTCTAACAGCCGTTGTAGAGCTTGCTGTGTTTGCCGAAAGCCGGTGGGATAAACATTCAATCGCACCACGCCGTAGCCGGGGATTCCTTGGATCATCAAGGGATTCTGAAAATCCTCGTCATAGGTCACGATGACCATTTTCTGCTGCTGGCAAAAATAAAAAAGCTCGTCATCAGCCATGCGCTGAAAACCGAGCATTCTCGTTGAGACGATCTCAGCGGTTTCTCCGGCTTCGCTTTGCAGCCAGGAGGTTATCGGCTCCGGTATGTTTTGATCAAGCAAGACTTTGATCATGCCAAGATTCGGATTGAGATTTGGGTGTCATCGACAAGTTCGATGGCATAGGCAACGGCGGCCTCGAGGTCTTCATAAGAAAGCTCGGGATAGTTCTGAAGAATATCCTGCATCGAATCGCCCCCGGCAAGCGATCCCAAGATGTTGCGAACCATGATGCGAGTGCCGCGAATGACGGGTTTACCATGGCAGACATTCGGGTTGGTTTCAATACGATCGTGCATAATAACCTCGTTTGGACGCGATAAGTGTTTGGAACGGCGATGATGCGTTGATTTAAAGCGCATCGAAAGATAGACAAAGCTTTTTGTAAAATCAACCCTGAGAAACGAGCGAAGCTTGCTATATTGTAGATGTCGTTTTGTTTGTTTGATATTTTCGGCTATACTCTCATCGACAATGGATCAACTGGTAACGCGTTTGATTCTAACCTGCGGAGAGTCTAGCCATGAAGAAACGTTCTTGGAAACATCAACTCCTGACCGAAAAAACGCTTTTGGCAACTGTCGATATTGGCAAGAATCAAAATTTTGGTTATTACCGTTGCCCGGACGGCCGCGATGTTCCGGCGTTTCGTTGTTCCAATTGCGGCGAAGGGTTTAAAAAATTTTATCGCCGCCTGCTGCAAGCGATGCAGCAATTTGATTTGACCGAAGTGGTCGTCGGCTTTGAATCAACTGGACCATATGCAGAACCGCTCATGCACTTCCTGCGCAAACGTGGTGTGCGCTTGGTTCAAGTCAGCCCCGCGCATGTCAAGCGCGTCAAAGAGGTGACGGACAACTCGCCCAACAAAACCGACAAGAAAGATCCGACTGTGATTGCCAACGTGATTGAATTGGGCGGCGCATTGACAGTCGTGATTCCCGAAGGCGCGGCGGCGGAGTTGCGGCGGTTGAGCCAGGCGCGCGAACGCACGTTGGAACACCGCAACGCGCTGCACAATCAACTGCACGATTTGGTCTTTCTGGTGTTTCCAGAATTTCTGCGCGTGTTTCCGAAGCTCACCCGCAAGAGCGCGCGCACGCTCTTGGCAGAATATTCCACGCCGACGCAATTGCTCAAACTCCCGCTCGAAGATTTGACACAACGTCTGCGCCGCCTCAGTCGTGGCCGCTGGCAACGCACACATGCGGAAGCGATATATCATGCGGCGCAAGAGTCTGTAGGCGTGGTTGAAGGCCAGCAAAGCTTGGTGTTTGAAATCCAGCATCTCCTCCGACAGTTCGAAGCGTGCGAGCAATTTCTCGCGGAGGTGGAAACCCTGATGTGCTCGCAACTCACGCACATTCCCTACAGCCGTTTTCTGCGCTCGTTGCGCGGCCTTGGCACCATCACGCTCGCGGGCTTGATTGGTGAAGTGGGCGACTTCAACAACTTCAAAACCGTGGCCGAACTTCTGAAGTATGCGGGTTTGAATTTGTTTGAAATCAGCTCGGGCCAACGTAAGGGCCAACGGCGCATCTCCAAACGCGGTCGCCCGCTCTTGCGCAAACTGCTTTTTCTCGCCGCGTTGAATATGGTGCGCGTAGGGGGGCGTTATGCACGCGTGCTATCAACGCTATGTTGAAGGCGGCATGATCAAGCTCAAAGCACTCGTGGCGGTTTGTCGCAAGCTGTTGGGCCTCATGCTCGCGTTGGTGCGAAAGCAGTGTGAATATATTTCGAACTATCACGATACGCTTCAACCGCAGCAAGCAGCATAAGTGTTTTTGAAAGTGTGTGTGGGCGGGGAGGATCACCGAAGTCGGACTCAAGGCACGCCGCAACATGGGCTTGACCTTCGAGCGAAGCGCTGTGACACCCCGCTTGCACCGCAGCTCCAATTAAGCAAGATCAAGGCTCGCAAGAGACCTTCAACATCGCCAGTGTTGAGCGCGGTGCCGCACTTTCAAATTTTATGATCGCTGTCTATCCGTTTCGTTCCAGGGCTAACTCCAGTCGCGCTACGCGCTCCTTCCGTTAGCCCTGGAACGAAACCAACTCCTGAGAAAGAACACCAGTCATGTAGCTAAAAAATCTTTTTAAAAAAAGCTTGACTGTAATACACCAGTCCGACTTGCGCAAACTGATTTAGAGAGTTCATTAGAGTGTTGGCGCGCAAGT
>CAYNDW010000955.1:0-2538 GCA_964395375.1 uncultured Cytophagia bacterium | reverse complement strand
CGGCCCGGCTCTGCCGCCTGCTTCGCGACGAAGTCACCGAACAACTGGCCGCGAAAAGCCCTGCCCTCACCGCTCTCGCTGCCGACTGGCGGAAGCTTCTCTTTCCCGAAGCGAACGATCAGCAATTCGCCGACGGCTATGCGCAGGCCGTCACCTTCGGCCTCTTGATGGCCCGGTCGAGCGACATCCGTCTCGCCGGCGGGCTGGACCAGGTCGGCAAACAACTCGGCAAGACCAACTCGCTTATCGGCGCGGCCCTGCGTCTGCTCACGGACGAAGTCGGTAACGAGGCAACATTGAAGACTTCGCTCGGCGCGCTGGTCCGCGTGCTCGACGCCGTGAACTGGCACACCATCAGCAAGGGCAAGCCCGACGCCTGGCTCTACTTCTACGAGGACTTTCTGGCCGTTTACGACAACATGCTCCGTAAACTCACCGGTTCGTACTACACGCCGCCTGAAGTCGTCGGGCCGATGATCCGCCTGGTGGACGACGTGCTGCGCCGACATTTCGGGCGCAGCGCCGGCTTGGCCTCGGCCGACGTGACGCTGGCCGACCCCGCCGTGGGAACAGGCACCTTCATCCTGGGCGTGCTGCGCCGCATCGCCGCCGACGTGGAGGCCGACCAGGGCGCGGGCGCCGTCCCGCAGGCCATCGAGTCGGCCATCGGTCGTCTGATCGCCTTCGAGATGCAGCTCGGCCCGTTCGCCGTCGCCCAGCTCCGCGTGTACGCCGAGCTGATCGAGTTGATCGGCAAACCGCCGCGGGCCGCGCCGCGCATGTTTGTCACCGACACGCTGGGCAGCCGTACGCGGACGTCGAGGCGCTCGGCTCGTGGCCGCCGCGATTGCCGAAGGAGCGAGCGCCGCGCATCCCCAAAGTCGGCGCGATCCCGGACGATCCCAATGCCATGCCCAACGAAATCGAGTACGATCAAACCAGGCAGCGCTTGCTGATCGGAAAGGGTTTCATCGACAATGTGCCGGCCGCGGTGTGGCAATACGAAGTCTCAGGCAAGAGAGTGTTGACGCAGTGGTTCAGCTACCGTAAAAGAAACCGCGAGCGGCCGATCATCGGCGACCGGCGGCCGCCGTCCAAGCTCGGCGACATCCAACCCGACCACTGGCTGGCCGAATACACGACCGAACTGCTGAACGTGCTGCACGTACTGGCGCTACTCGTGGAGTTGGAAGCGGCTCAAGCGAAACTCCTGGAGAAGATCTGTGCAGGACCCCTACTTGAATTCCGTCCTTGAAGCCATCGCCAGCGACGCCCTCGATGCGGACGGCCCGCACTTGATCACCGTGGATGAACTGCGGGCCGCCGGGGCGCTCGACGTGCCGGCGGCGTGGCGGAAGTCGCTTGGTGAGGAGCGAGATCTGTTTACTGACGTGCTTGAAGAGGACGATCCGCGCTCCCAGAAGCGACAGCGCTTACAGACCGACGCGGGCGACGAAGCATCAGCAGGCGGAGATTCGTGATCGGTTGGGCGTCGAGTCTTCGAGACACCAGCCAATGGTGTCTGATGGGACGGCTCCTTGAGGTCTCGAAGAGTAGCCGCCAAAACACCGGCCGCACGCTCGCTCATCACCGTGTGGTCCTCGCCCGAATGGGGCGACATTTGGGCGGACCAGTCCTGCGAAATTGAAACGTTCGACCGCTTGGGAATATCACCCGACACGCCGGACACGGAACTCTGGGAACTTTGCCAGCAGCATGAGATCGTCCTCGTCACGGGCAATCGCAACGCCGAAGGGGACGACTCGTTGGAAGCCGCCATCTTCAGTTGCCCGGTAGCCGACGACAAGTCAAGTGACACAAGGCGCTAAGGAGGGGTTCTACTGCGGCACGTCGCTGCGACCGATCCCCCTGGCGAGTCCAAGCAGAAGGAAGTGCGCTATCCCGGCGCGCCGGGAACGACCAGCTTGGCGAAGCTCAATTCGCCGCTTGGGTGAAGCAAGCCAGCCAATTGCCCGGCGAACGAATGTGAGCGACCGGTGCGAGGTGCCATCTTCTCGTGCCGCCAACATGCTTCAGCGTCCATCGAGGGAATTATCGTATGCCGATCCACAAGGACATCCAGGCTTACAACGCGGCCCAATCGGCCGGCGACAAGCGCATCTGCGACGCCCTCGCCAAGGCAATCGATCGACACCTGCCGAACGCCCAGAGCAAGGTCTGGCACGGGCACCCGGTGTGGTTCTTGGACGGGAATCCGATTGTCGGCTACAGCAAGCTCAAGGACTGCATCCGCCTCCTATTCTGGAGCGGCCAATCCTTCGACGAGCCTGGTCTTGAGGCCGAAGGCAGTTTCAAGGCCGCCGAAGCCCGGTATACTTCTGACGATCAAATCGCGCCCAGGGATCTCAAGAGGTGGCTCGAGAAGTCGATCGAGATCCAGTGGGATTACAAGAACATCGTGAAGCGCAAGGGCAAACTCGAGCGATTGAAGTAGGCCGGCGATGCGCAAGGAGCGGCAACAGGTGTCACGAACCTTTTTCACATCTCGGCATCCACATCGAAATGGTTCCTGACACG
>CAYNDW010000954.1:0-2540 GCA_964395375.1 uncultured Cytophagia bacterium | reverse complement strand
CTGCAACATCTGTTGTGCCGCGACATCGCTCGTGATCTGACTGAAGCTGGTGATGGGCGTGAGGCCGAAATCGAGGCGGGCTTGGGTATAGCTGGGCAGGCCCAAGTCGCGCCCTCGTTGGATATTGAGCGAGACCAGGTCCAGGCCGCCGGAGCCGGGCGGTCCGAAGAGAAAGTTCCGGAGTTCGTCCACCACATGGCTGTCGATTTCCTGTGCCGGTTGTGCGAGCAGGCCCCGCAGAATCGGATCGATCCCGTCCGCGGTGATCGGCGCGGTCGTGAAGAAGGCATCGCGGAGATTGAGGGGACCGGAGGCGAGCGGAGTTCCGGTCGCGTCGAGACGCAAGAGTTGCGAGACCATTTGACTGTGGCCCAGTCGGAAGGCGGCGGTGGCAAAGACCGCGCTGGTGGCAGGATCGATTGTGGGGCTATAGCCGGTGTAGGTCGGCAGGGCATTGGGGCCAAGCAGCACCGGCAGATATTCGCTGTAGACGATGTGTTGCAGTTCGCCAATGAGTCGGCGGCGGGCCTGTTGATAGAGCTGCTCATCGGTGAAGGTCGGATTGGCGGCGGCGATTTCGCCGGCCAAGCGATTGTGCTCCCGGAGCAAAATCGTGTGCATCGCTTCCAACGCCACGTTCTCGCTCGCGCGCACATCTCCCGCGACAAAGAGCGAGCCCGGATTGGCGTTGCCGCCATTGTCGTTCTCTAGCGGCCCGTTCGGGAAAAAGGTCGTGGTATTGAACGGCAGGAGATTCCCGGCGCTGGTCTTGAGTGTGCCGCCTTGTAACGTGCGCAAGGCCAGCGCCCGGTCTGGATCGCTGCCATAGACGATGTTGCCGTCGAGGAAGCTGGTGACGAGATTCGGATGTTGGAGTGGATTGCTCGCACTCGTGCCGGTCGCGGGATCAGAGCCGGCGCGCCGCATCGTGATCACTTGCGTACCGGTGGTGAAGGGATCGAAGAACACGTCGCCGATGGGAACGACAATGTTGAATGATTCGGTTGGGACTAAGATAGCCGGCAGATCCAGTGTAAAGGTGCCGTCGGCTGCCGTGAGCGTAATGATGCGCCCGACTTCGATGGGGACGCCGGCCAGTGGTTGGCCGGTCGTACCCACCACTTTACCGGAGATGCGCGTGGTGGCGGTCGGATCCGGTGCGACAGTGAGGGTGACGGCTTGGGTGCTTGTGAGGATTCCGTCGCTCGCGATGACGGTGAAGGCATAGGTGCCTTCTTCGCCCGGCGCTGGAGTAATGATGAACGTGCCGCTTCCGTTGAGCATGCTCGTGGGGAGCGGCACGGCGCTCGTCACGAAGAACTGCACGCGGTTGCCGTCGGGATCGGTGGCGGTGAACGGCACTTCCAGATGGCCGCCGGGAAACACGGTCAGCGGCGCAATCGGCGTGAGGACCGGCGCCTGGTTGGCATTCGTCACTGTAACGCTGAAGGTTTTTTCATCCGACAGGGAAAGCGCGCCACTGTCTTCGACGCGAACAGTGATCGAAACCTGGCCGACCTGCGCCGTAATCGGTGTCCAGGTGAGAACGCCGGTGCCGGCTCCGATTGAAACGCCCTGAGGCGCCGTTCCAACAAGGCTGAACGACAACGTTTGCGTCGGCACATCGGCATCAGTCACGGAGGTGGTGACCCTCAGCAATTCCCCGGCGCGAACCGTTTGATTGCCGATCGGCGCGAGCACCGGTGGCTGGTTGGTGGACTGCAAGCGAGTAAAAGTTCTGGCGACATCGCTGATATTACCGGCTTGATCCGTGACCCGAATCGTCAGAACATTCCCACCGAGAGCCAGAGGAACATTGTTGATAGTAAAGATCCCACTCTGATTGCTGGATGCGGTGATATTTCCCTGCAATAGTGTCACAGCGGCATTTGGCTCGGTTTGCCCTGTCAGAGCCACCACCGCAAACAGCGTTTGCAAATCGCCGATGGGAGTAGTATCCGAACCGGACGCCAAATTAAAGGTTGTAGTAGGAAGTGTCGTATCGAGCGTGAACGTTCGATCCAGCGTGGCGACGTTGCCGCGGGCGTCGGTCGCTCTGAGATGGAGGGTATGCGCCCCATCGGCGAGCGTGCCGCCAGCCAATTGATTCAGGCGAGTGGTGGAGAGCGTGAAGACACCGGTGGTCTGCAGATCACCGAGCACATCGACGAAGCTTCCCACTGGTGTCGCATCGAACCCGGCGGTGAAGGTGGCAATCTGATTGATGTCCGCGATGGTGCCTGTGATCGCCGGATTAAATGTGATGGTATCGGTTGAACTCAGCCCTGTATCTTGTTGTAATCCAGCCATGAGATTCGGCGCGACCAGTTCGCGCTGCGGGTTCATGTTATCGAGGAACGTGGCAATGACGGTGGGGTCGGTGCGCTGGCCTCCGGGATCGATCGCCCCGTCGGTTAAGGCATTGCCACTGAACCCAAAGAGGCTGCGAATCATCATGATGCCGTCGCTCAGCGCATCAGTCTGTTGATTCAGATCCACATCGAGGGCGGTCGTACGAATGGAATTGAGATAGTCGGCAA
>CAYNDW010000953.1:0-2541 GCA_964395375.1 uncultured Cytophagia bacterium | reverse complement strand
TTGCCTTCACGAAACCAGGCTTTGGCTTTTTCCAATTCGAGATTGTCGGCGGCGAGCAGCGGGAGCGCGCAGAGAGCGCAGGCGGCAAGCGCGAGGCGGCAAGCTTGAACCAATGAATTCCATTTCATCGTCATGCTCCTAATTTTGTATTGCGAAGAGGCAAGTGCTCCTTTGTGAGACAAATCCTAGCTCTGTCCGGCAAAGAAGTAACGTCTGTGTAATCAATTAAGCAGCGTTTCGTAACGCACATTGCAATGGCGTAAAAGGCAAAGCCAGTGCCAGTGCGGCAAAGATTTTCGGCCCACGAAACACGCTAAAAACACGCGCCCATGATCGCGTAGCATTCGTCCGGGTACAAAAGCTTATTCATGGTTTTCCCTTTCGGGTGTTGAGCGTGCTTCGTGGGCTAGCGCAAAATTTATTGTGCTTTCTTTTTTAGATAAATCGGCGGCACCCTCGTCACTTCGCCGCCGCGCACGATGATCTTAGGCGGCCGGTCGCGCATCTCGAAACCATTGCGCTTGACGATGACTTCGAATTCGCCCGCGGGCGCATCCCAGATCGCGCCGTCAGAGAGATGGCCGGTGTTCATGGTGTCCAAATACACCGCGCCAAATTCCGGATCGCCGGTTTCATTAAATGCCTGCACGCGCACTTTGCCAAACCATTTGAACTCGAGCGTATTTTCGCCTTCGCTGGTGGCAGTGATTTGCCGCGTGATCGGCGCATGCGGCGGCAAACGAAATTGCACTTTGTGCAGGCCCGGCTTGAGCGACGTGCGTAGAAATCCGTTTGCCGGTTTGCCCAAGCTCTCGCCGTCGAGAATAATTTCGCTCGGCGGATCGGAGATGATCGTGAACGAAACGTTTGCAGGCGCAGGCGCAATCACCGGTGCAATTGTAAGCGGAACGAGCGTGCTGGTTAAAACTTGGGTGCGGCCGGGTTCAATGCGAAGCGTCTCGACGTGCTGGCGATAGTTTGACAATACCAATTGCACTTGATAGGAGCCGCTGCGCAAGCTATCGATGAGGGCCGGCGTTTTTTGTTGCCATTCGCGGCCATTGAGCATAATCACTGCGCCCGCGGGCGAACTGGTCACTTGCAATTTTCCCCAAACCGGAAGCGGTGTGCTCGGTTTGGTTTTCGTGCTTTCCGCGGAGGCTTTCGGTTTGTTCGTAGCCGGAGACGCGGCGGGCGGCGGGTCTTTTTTTAGATATGAAAACAAACCGAAGCTAAACGCGATCGCGCTGACCACAACAAACGCATACACCGGCAACATGGATTTGCTTTTCGCGGGCGCCGGCTTTTCCGTTTGCGCCTTTGCCGGAGGCGGCGTAGCATGAGGCCGAGGCGTTTTCCATGAGGGCGAGTCAGCTTGCGCTTCGCGATTGACCGGAATTGTCGGTTGCGAATAGATACTCGTTTTCGGCTGGCGCAATTCCAGCGGCAACGCATCGAGCGCAGCGAGCAACTCCGCGGCGGATTGAAAACGACGCTCGGGCGACTTTTCCAACAAACGCAGAATGAGCGCTGCGACGGCGCGCGGGAGTGCGGGATTTTTTTGTTTGAGCGCGGGCGGCGGATCGTTCACGTGTTGATGGCAGATCGCCAGAATCTCCCCGAGAAAAGGCGGCGAGCCGGCGGCGCATTCATAAAGCAACACTCCGAGCGCATACAAGTCCGACCGTTGATCGAGTGCGAGGCCGCGAATTTGCTCGGGCGACATGTAGATCGGCGTGCCCATCACCAAATTACCCACCGTCAGCCGCGCCATTTGATCGCCGCGCACCAAACCGAAATCCGAGAGAATGGCATTATGGCTCGGGTCGAGCATCACGTTCTCCGGCTTGACGTCGCGGTGCATGAAATTTTTAATCGTGTGTTGCGCATAGGCGAGCGCGCTCGCGATTTGACGCGCGACTTGCAGAATGATTTCCAGCGGAAGCGGCCGCCGCGCTTTTAATAAGGCGCGCAGCGTGCGGGGCAGCAGGTTCATCACATAATAATGAATGCCGTCCTCGGAGCCGTGATCGAAAATTTTAACGATGTGCGGATGATCCAACTGCGCCACGGCCTCGGCTTCGCGGTGAAAACGCTTCACCAAATCCGCGTCGTTCGAAGCTTGTTCGTTTAAAATTTTAATCGCCACGTCGCGTTGCAACGTAATTTGCCGCGCGCGATACACTTCGGCGAAGGAGCCGCTGCCAAACAATTCTAAAATTTCATAGCGGCCGCCGCCCAACTTCTTGCCGGCGAGAGCAGGTCTTTTAGCCACGCAAGTCACTCGAACTGATCTTTACGGTTTAAAATCAAAATGGGGATTGCGAGTACGGAAAAATATAACATGCTGCCCGCTGCGCTCCAAGAGGAAATTCTAAAGCCGGCAAAAGCAATCACCGCGCGCGCTTAATGTCTACAGCGGATTTTCAGACAAGCTGAAAACCGCAGCCCTTCGGGCCATACGTGTCAAGCTAAAGAAATTTCCACAACGTATTCCCCCCTTGAGGGGGGTTAGGGGGTGTTCTTGAGGCCAAAGAGCAC
>CAYNDW010000952.1:0-2550 GCA_964395375.1 uncultured Cytophagia bacterium | reverse complement strand
TGTTGCTCAAGCCGGGCATTACCGGCTTGGCGCAAATCTGCCTGGGTTACGACACCGGCGTGGAAGGCGTGAAACGCAAAGTCGAGTTTGATCTTTATTACGCCGCGCACTGTTCCGCGCGTTTATACTTCCGTATTCTATTTTTAACCGTGATCAAAATTTTTTCCGCAACTCCCGTGATGGAGGCCGAGCAGGTCCTCGCCGAGCTAACCGCTTTCACACGGCAACAGAAGGAATCGGCTCATGAGAAGCAATAACACCTTTGCGCTGTGGCTGGCGAGCATGCTCGTGTGCGGTGGGCTAGGCTTGGCCGTAACCGCGACCGCGCAAGAAGAAAACCGAACCTCGGTGCGCGTGGTTACGATCAAATCGGAACCCGTGGGCACTTTGGTTATGTTAAGCGGCGAACATCGTTTTGCCGGCAGAACGCCGTTCATTCTGCCCTATGCGCTGTCGGGCAAATATCAAATCCGCACCAACAAACCCGGCTTCGAGTCCTTCAACAGCGAATACAGTTTCAGCTCTTCGACCAAAGGGTTGTTGATGTTGAAACTCGTGCAAAGAACCTCGGGCAAAGCCGCGCTGCGTTCTTTCGTGTTGCCGGGTTGGGGCCAGTTTTATTCGGAAAGAAAAAAGTCGGGATTGCTCTGGGTGGGATTAACGCTCGGCGCGACCGCGGCTTACGGCGTGAATGAATTGAACTATCGCAACGCGCAAGACGACGACCGCGCGGCTCGGAGCGCTTATTTGAATTCGTTGAGTGTGGGAAATAATGCGCAACAGCAAGCCGCGTCATTAGCCCGGCAAAACACCTTGCGTCGCGTCAACAATGCCGAAGACGATCGCAACCTCAGCTTGTATATTCTCGGCGGTGTGTGGGTGCTGAATCTCATTGACAGCGCGCTCTTCTTTCCCCATCGCGCGGACAATGCCGAGTTGTTTCGCCGCGCTTCGTTCGGCTTGTCGCAAAGAGGAGACGCCACGAAACTGAATTTGAAAATTTCACTTGATAAGAGGTGAGTCGATCATGAACGCGAGAAATTTAGTGCAAGCTGTCGGGAGTCTTTTTTTTCGGGAAATGCTGACAATGAGCGTGCGCATCATTTTTAAAGTAATTCTCCCCTTGAGGGGGGCCAGGGGGGTGTTGGCCTCTCCACGAGATTTAGATAAAATTGCAGTGCGCAAGAACACCCCCCGAACCCCCATCCAGGGGGGAATTGCTAGGGTGATGTTATTGTGCTCGCTCTTCGTGCTCCACGCATGCAGCACCTACAATCCAACCGGCACGGGCGACACCACGATTTTAAGCGCGCCCACCAATGTCACGTTCCGCTTCGTCTCGGGCGCGGTCGAAGTCTCGTGGCAATTCACCGGCGACGCCACGAAGCTGCAACAGTTTCGCATCTATCGCCGCGCCGTGACGGAAGCCGCTTTCAAACGCATCGCCGTAGTGACATTGGCGACGCGCACCTATCGCGATTCCACCGTCACCATCGGCTCGCCTTATCAATATCAAGTTGCCGCGGTCAATAAAGCAAACGTCGAGGGCATGGCTTCCGACGCCGCCACGGTCACGCCTTTGGTGTTCGGCGCGCAAATCGCCAACGGCGCGAAATTTACCAATCGGCGTTTGATCACGCTCACGTTTAATGCGCCCAACAACACCGCGTTGATGATGATCGCCAACAATTCCGCTTTCACCGGCGCGATCTGGGAAGCGTTTCAAAACACCAAAACGTGGGAATTGTCCGAGGGCGATGGCGTGAAAACCGTGTATATAAAATTTCGCACCACGGATCAGGCGGACAGCGACGTCGTGCAGGCCACAATCACTCTGGACACCAGCGCGTTGATTAACGCCATCGAGCACGACGGCGCAGGCCGCATGTTGCGTGTGGGCGACGTGTTACACCTTCGTTTAGAAACGACCCCTCCTGACACCTTGGGCAACGCGACCGTCGATCTCATCGACAATGTCAACGGCTCCAATATGCAGGACACAAATATCCGCCTCTTTGATAATGGCCGTAATGGCGACTTGAGGCGTGGTGACGGCGTGTATGAATTGGATTATCGCATCCGCCCTGATTTGGAATTCGCACAAGCCTTTGCCTATGGCAACTTCACGGATGCGGCTGCGAACCTGGCGCAGCAACGCGTTTCGCCCACGAGCTTCGCGGTGCAATTGCCGCCCAAAGCTGTCACGCTCTTCAACCCCGTGCCCGATTCTGCCTCAACCGCCTTGATGCTGACGTGGGCCACGAGCAATGAAAGAGATTTTGCGAATTATCAAATTTATCGTTCCGAGACCTTGCCGGTCGATAGCACGGGCAAATCAACGCCACTGAAGATCATCAACGACAACGGCACGACCACCCATCGCGACGCGACCGTCACGCCGAACACCAATTATTTTTATCGCGTCTTTGTTTATGACCGCTCGGGCCTCTTCGCCGGCAGCAATGAAGTGCAAGGGTTGTTGAAGAAGTAAGAGCTCGTAGTAGCTCCTTATGAACTTTGACGATCAAATTCGGTAATCAAGTACGCGCC
>CAYNDW010000951.1:0-2556 GCA_964395375.1 uncultured Cytophagia bacterium | reverse complement strand
ACGAGATCGCGTTTGTATTTATCGGCGACGGCATTGCGCGAAAGTGGCTTGAGGCTGAAGCCACGGAGCGTGGCCTGACCAATGTGCAATTCCGTCCCTACCAGCCGGCAGATCGGTTGCGGTGGAGCTTGAGTGTGCCGGATGTTCACCTGGTTTCATTGAGGCCGGTGCTGGAAGGGTTGATTGTGCCGAGCAAGTTCTATGGTATCGCCGCAGCCGGCCGCCCGGTTATTCATGTCGGCGATCTTGACGGAGAGATCCCCCGCATCCTGGAGCGCGAACGATGTGGGTGGAGTTACTCTGTCGGTGAAGCCGGTCCTCTGGCGCAATGTATCCTCGATCTTTCTCGGAGACGCGACGAGGCAACGAAGGCCGGGCAGCGCGCACGACTGGCGTTCGATCGGCAGTATGCCCGCGCCCATGCCTTGAAACAGTGGCGGAGGCTTCTGGGTTCTGTTTCCGCGACCCTTCCACTCAGCGATGAGGCGATCTTCCAAGAGCTTCCGGTTGCTGCCGGAGACAAGTGATGGGTCGAGGCTCGATCAAACTGTTGCTGTTCATTCTCGTCGGTACGGCGATGGCCGGGCTCTCCCTATCCCGGTATTCCTACTCGATCGAACCGACGGGGCCGGCAGCCGTTCCGCATTCGTTCGTGGTGTTCGACGGGACGCTCTACAAGGACAAGCCCTCTCTCGATGCCTACCGGATTCGTCCCATCACGCTGTTGTATGAGTCGCGACTCTTTGTGCCCAACCAGTTGCCTGCCTCCATGCCTCCCGAGACCATCGTGCGCACTCTCGCGTCTGAGCTTCATGGTTCGCCGGAGCCGGTGGTTCTGGACATCGAGCGATGGCTGCTCAAGGGAGATGGGCCGGCGGTGCAATCGACGGTCGACAAATTCGTATCGGTGTTGTCGTGGGTGAAGGATGAAGCGCCGGGAGTGCCGTTCGGAGTCTATGGCACGGTGCCGATACCGGACTATTGGCGCGCAATTCGCGATCCTGCAAGTGAGGAATTTCGATCGTGGCAGCGGGACAACGACCGCTTAGAAAGGATCAGCGACCGAGTCGATGCGCTGTTTCCTTCCATCTACACATTTTATCCTGACCGCCAGAATTGGGTGACCTATGCGATCGCGCAGATCGCTGAAGCGAAACGCAAAGCGAAAGGGAAGCCGGTCTACGCGTTTCTCTGGCCTCAGTACCATGAGTCCAATCGATTGCTCGGTCTCCGTCCGCTCGATCCGGATTATTGGGAGTTGCAATTGAACACGGTCTACCAACATGCGGATGGTGTGGTGATCTGGGGAGGATGGGGAACGAATGGGCCGGAGCCCTGGAATGAGGAAGCCCCCTGGTGGCAAAGGACGAAACGGTTTATGAATCGAATCAATACGTCTGTCCCCGCTGCTCCTTCGGGCATGCGGGTCCAATAGTGTGGGAAATATATCGATTGACAGAAATATTCAGGCCGGTGCAATCCAGCATCGTCAGAGACATGAATGACTCTCAGCATATGAGCGAGGCGAGCGTGCCCGTACATACTACAGAGGCGTTGCTCCGATGAATTGTTATATTTGTGGGAGACAGTGCAATAAAGATGTGATTTTTGCAAATTATACCTATTGGAAGTGTTCCAATTGCTTTACTTCTCAGGTTCTTCCTCAGCCGTCACCGGAGGAGTTGCAGTCCTATTACGACCTCTATCACTTAAGCGAGCAAGTTGGTGGTGTGTATGATGACGTAGAAGATCGGATGAAGGCGGATTTCCCAACGAAAGTGAAAATGGCTATGAATCATGCCAAGACTGCAAACCCCCGCTTATTGGATGTGGGATGTGGCAAGGGGTTTTTTGTTAAAGCAGCTATCGATTCCAATATTCGAGCAGAAGGAATCGATCTGTCAAAGTCCGGCATAGAGTACGCGATTAATACACTAGGAGTGAAAGCGACAAATGGATGTATACAAGATCACAAGATGGAGGGCTGGAAAGAGTCGTTTGATGTGGTGACGTTGTGGGCGACAATCGAACATCTACCTGATCCGGTTTCAGTGATTCAAGCGATTCATGATTGCCTTAAGCCGGGAGGCGTCCTGTTGTGTGATACTGGGCTTGGGCATATTGTTTGGGAGAAATTCCTCCCTGGTCATAGCCAATGGTATGACGCCCCTCAACACCTTTTTGTGTTCAGCGAGAACGGACTAGTGAGTCTTTTTGAAAAGTGTGGATTTTCCATCATTCATCTCGATACGAATTTTGAGCGCTCTTTGATGAGAAGGTGGGTACGCTGGCTTCGCCATTTCCTAGTATGTTTTGTCGGGTGGGTCTTTTTCGGTCCTTTGCTTGGAAAGCGCGGTCTTCAGCATATGAGGCGGGAGGCCAAATGGCCACTTGGAAGGTTAATATCTATCGTTGCGCAGAAGAAAGCGGCTACATTACCTGTATAGGCTCTATGATTGAGAGGAGGCTGTCGTAAGCTCACGCCGGAGACAGCGCCGGTACTCCCCGGGGGGGGGTGGGGGGGGGGGGGGGGGGGGGGGGGGGGGGGGGGGGGGG
>CAYNDW010000950.1:0-2556 GCA_964395375.1 uncultured Cytophagia bacterium | reverse complement strand
GAACCATGAGAAGGGTATATTATACTGGATGATGATGCGCCGCCCACGGATTCTCACAAAACTATTTTCTTGTCTCTGCCTCTTCTTGATCATCCTCTGCGGGTCTGACCATGGCGATGCGACCGCCGCATCACCATCATTGGCAAATCCTCCGCGCGAGAGCACAAAATCAGGGCTTCTTTCTGCCGAACGTCCGAGCATCGTGGCCTTTGGCAATAGCCTGACGGCCGGCTTAGGTGTGCGGCCGGATGAATCCTATCCCGCGCGATTGCAGCGGACATTGGACGCAGCCGGCTATGCCTATCGGGTCGTGAACGCGGGAGTGAGCGGTGATACGACAGCCGGCGGAGCCAGAAGAGTCTCGTGGATTCTGAAGAACAAGCCGACAATCGTCATCCTGGAGCTCGGCGGTAACGATGGCCTTCGCGGTCTCAGCCTGAGCGAGACCAAGTCAAACCTCGACCGGATCATTCAACAGCTTCGACAGGCCTCGGTCACCGTCGTGTTAGCCGGGATGAAACTCCCTCCTAATTATGGACAGGACTATACCGACGGGTTTGAGTCACTGTTCCAGGCCCTCGCAAAGCAATATCGCCTGACACTGATTCCATTTTTTCTCGATGGGGTGGCGGGCTCGTCCTCGCTCAATCAAGCCGACGGCATTCATCCGACAGGCGAGGGCTATCGCATCATCGTCGAGAAGATCTTCCCAACGCTTGAGCCGTTGCTGCAGCGGAAACGGTGAGAGTGACTTATGGAGAGGGCGGTAGGGCAGGGAACCTCCCTGCCCTGTCGTGACCATGCCTTGACCCCGTAGCTACTTCTTTTTGCCTTTCGGTTTCTGCGCGGCTTGCTCGGCGTGCGTCAGCGATTCTTCTGCATGCTTCAGCGATTCCTTCGCATGCTCTAGTGCTTCCTTCGCGTGGGCATTCTCGCTTCCTTTTATGGCTTCTTACAGATGCGTAATGGCTTCTTTCTCGTGCGCGATCCCTTCCTTGGCATGCTTGACTACTTCCTTGACATGCCCGTTTTCGCCCGCGAAAGTGGGGCTCGTCATGCCTCCTGCGATAAGACCACAGACAGCCACTGCCATAACGACGGCTTTCACTCGGCTCATAACTCCTCCCTTGTGTGATGGTGAGCGTGTCATCCGAACAGGATCATACAGCAGCGACAAATGTTTACAACTCTCATATTTCATGACGACTCTCAATTTTTCACCCCGAAGAGCCGGGGACTCAGAGGGAGGCTGGCTCCAAGTCCCCAGGCAGGTCCGGAAGAGAAAGGCACCTACCGGACCTGTTTTCTGCGGCGTTTCACCTGATTGATGCAAGTCGAATCAATGGGTAACGGAGGAGGCCGCTCTAAGAACGCCCTCCTCTCCGCTTGAAACCACCAGGCCTATCTTGACAAGCTAAAACAATCCCAGCGTCACGCCTCCATAGAAGGCCCGGCCGTAGCCGGCGAAGAAGGCCTGTTGGAGTGCAGCTTGGCCGGGTGTTTCACCGCTGATCACCTGGCCAGACGCGGCGTACTTTTTATCCGCGATGTTGTCCACTTCAAAAAAGAGCTTGGCGAATCGGAACCAAGAATTGTTCAGCTCGAAATTCTTGTGAATGTTCACATTGGCGATCACATAGGAGGGGATACTGAACGTGTTGCTGTTGTTCAGGAAGTAACTATTGTAATAACTGCCTTCGACCCAGGCTCCCCAACCGGTTGGCCCATGATCATACGAGACTTTGCTATTCAACACATCGGTTGGCACGTTCGGTACGTTCTTGCCATCCCGGACCAAGAAACCAGAGGCAAGACGGTCTGAGAAGTTCGTGTACTTGGCATCGATGTGTGTGTAGGCCCCGGAGAGTCGCAGCCCGGTCATCGGTCGCCAATCGTAAAAGGCTTCAATTCCTCGATATTGAGACGAATCGGCATTCACCGTTGCGGCGTTGTTTTGCGTGATCGTTTGCGAGATCAATTCATCTTTAAAGAATGTCCAAAATCCAACAAGCTGGACTGTCAATGTCTCATGCAGCTTGGACTCCGTTCCGATCTCAAAGTTGGCGTTCTTCTGCGGCTTCAAGTTGAAGTTCGTACCTGGTTGACCGGTGACGGGGTCTCTCAGGAGTTGGGCAAAACCGGGGATTCCATATCCAGTCGAGGCCCGGACCCAATGACGATGGGCATCCGTCGGTTTCCAGCTCAGCGTCATTTCAGGCGCCCAGTTCGTGAAGGTTCGATCGGCACTCGCCCTCGAAAGTAAATTGCCTTGCGTACAGGTGACAACTCCAGGCGGGGGGCAATAGTTAATCGCTTGCACACTTAGCATCGATTGCTCAAACCCTAGTCCAGCAGCAAGAATCACTTTCGGCACAATTTCCAGTTCTTCTCGAAATCGGCCTCCGACGTTTCTGATCGTTCCCCGTGAATTCTGGATGAGGGTTCCTCTGGTGCCCATGCCGTCGTTCAGGTTCTGGAAGGTCTGCCCCTCCTGCTCCATATTATTGAGGAAGAAGCCGACATAGCTCCGCAGCGGCATATCGAACAGCTGCCCAT
>CAYNDW010000949.1:0-2557 GCA_964395375.1 uncultured Cytophagia bacterium | reverse complement strand
AAATCAAAAAGCGCAGCCCGGAATGTTCCATTTTAATCATCGCGGATTCACCCGTTGCGCCGTTTTTCAAAATGCCGCCCAAGTGCGACTTCGTCAAGATTCCCACCATCGTGAAAGTGGACACCGGCGTGTGGCGTCCGGATCGTTTGACCATGCCTTATCGCGAACTGCTCACGATTCGTTCGGAGATTATTAAAAATGTCGCGCTCAGTTTTCAGCCGCACATTTTCATGGTCGATCACATGCCGCACGGCGCGCTCGGCGAGCTTTCGATGCCGCTGGAGTTCATCAAGAAGCACAGCCCGCACACGAAAATCGTGCTCGGCATTCGCGACATTTTGGGCGCCTCCTCGGTGATTCATCAACAATGGCAAAATGAAGGCGCGTTTGCCGCGGCCGATACTTTTTATGATGCGATCAACATCTATGGCTGCGCCGAAGTTTACGACGTAATCGCGGAATACGGTTTTCCCGCAGCATTGACCAAGAAAGCAACCTACAGCGGTTATGTGTGCCGCGAAGAATCCACGGAGCCGCCGCTTTCCGACAAAGTGTTGCACGATTTTTTTGCCAACGAGCAGCGCAAGTTCGTGCTCGTCACCGGCGGCGGCGGCGCGGACGCTTCTTATTTCATGGACCAATTCATTGACGCCGTGCGCCTCTTGCGGCGCGAAGTTGCGTTCAACGCTTTTGTTTCGACCGGGCCGTTTATGCACAAAGATCAACGCGGCCTGTTATTGAGCAAAGCGCGCGGCTTGCCCATCGTGGTTTCGCGTATGGGGCAAGACAGCATTCGCTTCTTGCGCCGCGCGGACTTGGTGATCTCCATGGCGGGCTATAACACGGTGAGCGAAGTCCTGCGCTTCCGCAAAAACGCCATCATCGTGCCGCGCCCCGGCCCGAGCGCGGAGCAAACCATTCGCACGCGCATCATGTCCGAGCGCGGATGGTTTAGCACCATTCATCCCAATCAACTCACCGCGACCAGCTTCGCGGAACTGATTCATTATAAATTGCAAGACGGCCACGGTATGAATGAAACCGCGTTGCCGGATTTGAACGGCGCCACGCGCGCCGCTTCCGCGATTTTGAAGAAGATCAATGCCAGTGTTGCCGAAGAACAACTTCACCCCCATGTGTACGCATGAACCAGACCTCGGAGCATACGATCGGCGTGTTGTTGAAAGGTTATCCCCGCCTTTCCGAAACGTTCATCATCAATGAAATTCTTCTGCTGGAAAAGTTGGGCTTCAAGCTGCATCTCTTTGCCTTACGCAATCCGGGTGAAACCAAAGTACATGAGAACGTGCGCAAAGTGCGCGCGCAGGTCACGTATCTTCCGGATTATTTCTGGCCGTTCTTTTGGGCGTTTCTCCAAGCCAATGTGAGGCTTTGGTGGCGCCGCCCCGGCGCCTATTGGCCGGCTTTTCGTTTTGCGGCGTGGCGCAGTTTGCGGCAATGGAGTTCTTCCACGATCAAGCGCTTTGCGCAAGCCGCCTATATGGTGCAGAATCATCTCGAACTGAGCGAGCGTGTTGCGAAGGGCGAAGAGCGAGGGGCGAAGAGCGATAATCGCGTTCGGCTCGCGCACCTCTATGCGCACTTCAGTCACGGCCCAACGACCGTAGCCTATTTTGTGGCTTGGCTCACGGGCGTGAAATACAGCTTCAGCGCGCACGCGAAAGACATCTATTTGCAGGAGCACGATTTTCTGCGCGAGAAAATTTTAAACGCACAGTTTGTGACCACTTGCACGGATTATAACAAAAACTATTTGGAGAAAGTCGGTGGGCCTAAGGCCAACGTGTTCCGCACGTATCACGGACTTGATCTCGACCGTTTTCCGGGCCAAGAGCACGCGAGCAAAAATTCCTGCCCGCGCATTCTTGCAGTGGGGCGCTTCGTGCCCAAAAAAGGCTTTCCGGTTTTGATTCGGGCGCTGCAGCTCTTGCGCGAGCGCGGCTATAAATTTCAGTGTCACCTCATCGGCGGCGGCGAGATGGAGATTGAGTTGCGGAGCTTGATCAAAAAACTCAAACTGGAAGACCGCATCACCCTGCTCGGCGCGATGTCGCAAGAAGAACTATTCGACTACTATCATCGCGCGGATATTTTCGCGCTCGCGTGCGAAGTGCAGAGCGATGGCGACCGCGACGGCATTCCCAATGTGATTGTCGAAGCCATGGCCTTGGCCATTCCCGTGGTTTCGACGAAGATCTCCGGCATTCCGGAATGCGTGGAGGACGGCGTGAGCGGCGTGCTCGTGGCGGAAAAAGATCCCGCGGCCTGCGCGAACGGTATTGCCGCGTTGCTGGATCGTCCGGAATGGGCAAAGCAACTCGGGCGCGCGGGGCGGGCCAAGGTCGAACAAGATTTTGATTCCTTGCGCAATGTGAAAAAAATCGGCGCGGCATTGCGCCAAGCCATGCAGGGGGTTGACGAGGTGTTCCACCTTGCCGCCCTGGTGCCGCCGGTTACCGAGCAGAAACCGGAGCTTGCGCAAAAGGTCAACGTGCAGGGAACGCGCACCGTGGTCGAATCCGCGCTGGTTGAAAGC
>CAYNDW010000948.1:0-2558 GCA_964395375.1 uncultured Cytophagia bacterium | reverse complement strand
CTTGACACCTCCTTTTCGCGTGAGTATACTTAGCCCACAATGACTCGCGTTCTTGAATCGCACGGATGTCAAGAAATCTTCATGAGAAAATACTGCCTCGCTCTGCTTATCTTCTGCCTGTGCGCTTGCCAAAGGGAAGACTCTCGCATGCACTCGAATCTTGCAACGTTTACGAACTGCGCGCATCGCGGCGCTTCGGGCCACGCGCCGGAAAACACGCTCGCGGCCATGCGCGTCGCGATGGAGATGGACGCGCACATGTCCGAGCTGGACATCCAACAAACCGCGGATGACCGTCTCGTGGTTTTACACGATGACAGCTTGGAGCGCACGACGAGCGGCAAAGGCTTTCTCTGGCAAAAGCCGCTCGCCGAGCTGCAAACCTATGAAGCCGGCAAATGGTTCGCGCCCCAGTTTGCGGGCGAGCCGTTGCCTACGCTCGAAGAAGTCATCGCGCTTGTGCGCGGCAAAATGAAATTGAATATCGAAGTGAAGCTGCACGGCCACGAGCGCGACATTGCGAAGCTCGTCGTTGCGACGATACGGCGCGAAAAATTTGAAGCCGAGTGCATCGTCACCTCGTTCGGCCACAACGTTGCCGATGAAATCAAAGCGCTCGCGCCGGAGTTGAAAGTCGGCTATATTTTCGGCAAAGAGGAGTATCACGAAAGCGTGTTCGAAGGCCCGGTCGAAGTGTTGAGCGTGAATCATTATTTGATTAGCCCGGAGTTCATGAACAAAGCGCGCGCCGCCCATAAAGAGGTGCATGTGTGGACCGTGAATGACAAGCCGCTCATGCACCGCATGATGGATCTCGGCGTGGATGCGATCATCACCAACTATCCCGATCGCCTCGCGGAGGTGATACGGGAAAGAAAAGGTAAGTAGAGATGCTGGCCGCTAGTTTCTGGTTTGCGTGAGAGAAACCAGCAACGAGAAACCGCAACCAAAGGGAAAAATTTCATGCCCAAACTCGTATTGCTCCGTCACGGCGAAAGTGTGTGGAATAAAGAGAACCGCTTCACCGGCTGGACCGACGTTGATCTTTCCGAAAAAGGCCGGCAAGAGGCCAAGCGCGCCGGTCAACTTTTAAAAGAGAACGGCTTCAAGTTCGACATTGCCTTCACTTCCGTGCTCAAGCGCGCGATTCGCACGCTGTGGACCGTGCTCGATGAAATGGACCTCATGTGGATTCCGATTCAACATTCGTGGCGTTTGAATGAGCGGCATTATGGCGGCTTGCAAGGTTTGGACAAAGCCGAGACCGCAGCGAAGTATGGCGAAGAGCAAGTGCACGTGTGGCGTAGAAGTTTCGACATTCCGCCGCCGGTTTTGGAATTGACCGATGAACGCTATCCCGGTTTCGACATTCGTTATCGCACGCTCACGCCGGAAGAGTTGCCACGCACGGAATCGTTGAAAGAAACCATTGCGCGTTTTATGCCGCTGTGGCAAGATGCGATCAAGCCTGTGGTTGCCGCTGGCCGCTCTGTCATCATCGCGGCGCACGGCAATTCGCTGCGCGGCCTCGTGAAATATCTTGACAACCTCTCCGATGAAAAAATCGTGGAGCTGAACATTCCCACCGGCGTGCCGCTCGTGTATGAATTGGACGAGCAGCTCAAGCCGTTGAAGAGTTATTATCTCGGCGATGAAGAGGCGACGAGGAAGGCCATGGCCGCGGTGGCCAATCAAGGCAAGGCCAAGTGAGGTGGCGACAATCAAGTTTGATCTGTCACGGCTTGGCCGCGGCTGAACGTCGCTTTTTAGTATTACTCTGAAAAACTATCACGACCGCGAAAATTTTCAAAGCACTGTGAATTGTCAATTGAAAATTTTCAAGTGACAATTTTTAATGCTTTGAGTTGCGGCTGAACGTCGTTATGTCCTCTCTCATCAAATTTTTCGAAGGCCTCGCCTCGTACGCGCTGTTCCTCGGTCGCTTCTTCGCGCAGCTTGCGCAGCGGCCGTTTGAATGGCAGGAGACGAGTCGGCAAATGTATGAAGTCGGCGCGAAGTCGGTGCTCATTGTCGGCGTTGCCGGCCTCGCCATCGGCATGGTGCTCGCGATGCAAACCGGCAGCACGCTCGCGCGCTTCGGCGGGCAAGGTTTGTTGCCGAGCATGATCGCCGTTGCCGTGTTGCGCGAAATCGGTCCGATCATCACCGCGCTCGTAGTCAGCGGCAGAGTTGGCGCGGGCATCGGCGCGGAGCTGGGCGCGATGCGCGTCACGGAGCAGATCGACGCGATGGAAGTGGCCGCGCTCAATCCGTTTCGCTATCTCGTGGTCACCCGCGTGCTCGCCTGCATGCTCATGCTGCCCATTCTCACGGTCTATGCCAACGCACTCGCGCTCTTAGGCGGTTTCTTCGTGATGAATCTCGAACAAAACATGTCGCTCAAACTCTATTTCGACTCCGCGCTGCGTTTTCTCAATCTCAAAACCGTGTTGCCGGCATTGGGCAAAACCGCGGTGTTCGGTTTCATCATCGGCTCGATAGCGTGTTATCTCGGCTACAACACTTCCGGCCAGGTGAACTCCATCAACGGCCCGCGC
>CAYNDW010000947.1:0-2564 GCA_964395375.1 uncultured Cytophagia bacterium | reverse complement strand
GCATTCTCGTGCGCGCCACCGGGCGCAACAAGAACGCCGCGGAGTTGAGCCAAGCTTTGCTCTTTGACGGTAATTTCAACCAATACGCGATCTGGGTGAAAGACACGGTCATGAACGTCATTGCCAAGGACGCTTCCGATAATCCCGATTCCGCTTTTCTTATGTACCAAGCGCCGTTCATGCCCAACATTAATCACGCGGCCCTGATCACGGAAGCGACGAATCAAAGCCATGTGCAATCCGCCGCAACGTGGACGCCGAGCAATGATTATCCCAACGGCAGCTTTTATGCTTATGGCGTGACGCCGAACGTCACCCACGTCACGGGCGACATGGTGGTCGTAGAAGATCGCAAGGTTTACGGCGTGTTTATCGTGGAAGGTGACGTAACGATTGAAGGCGATGGCGAGGTGAAAGGCATCTTATATTTGCCCAATGCCAACTCGACGCTTATCGGTTCGGGCGGCGATGCGACAGAAGAAGCGAAGGTGCGCGGCGGCGTCGTGCTCTGGGGCGATATTGACGGCACGAATCGGCAAGTCTCTGTGCGGTTCGAAGCAACTTATATGAGCCGCTTTAAGAACTTTTTCGCGCCGAACAATGCGCCGCTGCGCGTGCTGTCGTGGCAATGAGATCTGTAGTCATGCCCCAATGTCGTTTCCTTAAGTCAGATTCTGTAGTCCCGGCCCCTTGTGGGCCGATGATCGTGTTTATATTTTCAGTGCCCCACAAGGGGGCAAGGCTACAAAGGAAACGGCATTGAGTCATGCCCCTTTGTGGGGCATTGTTGCAACAGTGAATTTATTGACTCCAACCGCCCGCACACGGGGCGTGATGACAAAAAAAATATAGTGACGAGGCACTAGCCGAAGGCCGCATGCAAGATCAACGTTTGCAGAACGCGAAGCTCGTGCTCGCGAAGCTGATTCCACAGATTCCTGTGAGCTTGGAGGGGACCGAACAACAGCAGGCGATCGGCCAGTTGCTCAATCGGTTGCCGGAGGAAATTCATGTGCAATTGCGCACTGCGATCGATTGTCTGCTATTGATGATGGAGAGCAAAGAGGCCTCGGACATTGATTTCGGGGGGGTGGGCAGCAACGGTTGGGTGTGGTTTCGCGTGAATGGCAATAAAAAGCCCGATCCGGATTTGGCGAATTTCAGCCTGCTGGAAACCAATATTCTGCTGCTGAATTTTTTGATGCCGTTGCAGCGCGAAGAACTGTGGAAGCAGCGCCACGTCGATTTCTCGTATCAGTTGCTGCAAATGGGCGGACAGCAGCGTTTTCGCGCGACGGTTTATCATGAGTTGAATCAGCTCGCGCTGAACATGCGGCACATTTCGGCAAGCGTGCGGCCGTTTCAAAGCCTGGGCTTGCACCGCAACGTCGCCATGCTGTTGAGCATGGAATATGAAACGCGCGGCTTGATCTTGATTACGGGCATCACCGGTTCGGGCAAAAGCTCCACGCTCGATACGGTCATCGACGCGAACAATCGGCATTCGAACGGGCATATCGTCATCATCAGCGATCCGATTGAATACATCCATGCCTCGCAAAAGTGCATGGTGCGCCATCGCGAAGTGGGCCGCGACGTGCGCTCTTTTAAGGACGGCACGATTGAAGCGCTGCGCCAGGATCCGGACATTATCGTGATCGGCGAAATGCGCGACGCGGAAACGATCTCGACCGTGCTCGAAGCCGCGGATAGCGGCCACAAAGTTTTCGCGACGCTACACACTTCGTCCGCGGTGGAAAGCATCGACCGCATTCTCGGCGAGTCGCCGCCGCTGGAGCAGCCGCGCATACGCGAACGCCTCGCGAGTTTGCTCACCTGCGTCATGTCGCAAAAACTTGTGCCCGGCATTGACGGCAAATTGGTTCTGGCGAAAGAACTCATGGTGTCCAATTCCACGGTGCGCGCCGCCATTCGCAATAACCATACGGATGAAATTTATCAAGTCATCCAACAAGGCGGCAACGACGGCATGGTCACGTTAGAGCAGGATTTGGCGCGGCTGTACCGCAATCATCTGGCTTCATATGAAGATTGCTTGAACAACGCCAATCATAAAAAACGCTTTGAGGATTTGGTGAAATACGACCGCAGGCTGGTTTGAAATAAAACACCAACCTTGTCATTCAGCAGGAATCTTTTTCCGCGCTTAAAAAGATTCACTAGGAATGACCGAGGCGGAACGAGTTTGCCTCAAGTTGTCATCCTGGAAGGAACGTCCTTCGTGCTTGGCTCGCTTCCCGGTGCGAGGGAAGGTTCTTCCAAAATGACAATGCGAGAAAGCGGCTCATGCAATTGCGAAGAATAGATTGTCTCATTCGCTGGAGTCACGGTTGCTCAACATATTGCTCGACAAATTCGCGCCCCAAAAGAAAGAAGCTTTGGGCTTGGCCGTCAGCGGCACGGAAGTGCGCTTGGCGCATTTGGTGAATGACAAGGGTCGCATTCGCATTGAGGGCTTGGAACGCGCCAAACTTAAGAGTTCGTTGGAAGCGCAAAAAGCCGCGCCCAAAGCGGCCGAAGTGCAAGACGCAGAAACCGCGGAC
>CAYNDW010000946.1:0-2566 GCA_964395375.1 uncultured Cytophagia bacterium | reverse complement strand
AACAATTCTCATATACTTTCGCGCATACCGAGGCTACGCCGTTCTTGCTCATCGGCGATACGCAATGGTCATTGGCAAGCGATGCGCTGGCGTGGCCGAATGAATTTCAAACTTATGTGGATGCGCGCGCGCAGCAAGGTTTTAACTACGTGCAAGGCCGCGCGTTCTCTATTGCGCCGAGCGGCAATGATCGCAACGAAGGCGGCCCGGCATTTTTCGTGAACAATGTCGATAGCCTGAATCCCGCGTATTGGCAAGCGCTCGATCAACGCATTGCTTATCTCAATGCCAAAGGCCTCGTGGTGGGATTGGCGCTCGGGTGGCCCGGCGAAACGTGGCCGCTGTTTTCAACCAAAGAGCAGATCGAACGCTACCTCGCATACATGGTGAATCGCTATGCGGCATTCAATCTCGTGTGGATCACTTCGGGCGAATATGAAAAAGGCGCGCCGCTCACCGGCCATGCGTTTGTCGGTGAATGGCTTAAAGCGAACGATCCCTATTCGCATCTCAGCACCACGCACACACTCGACACCAGCGCGGATGATTTCGGCAATGCGAATTGGCACACGATGATTTATCAACAAAGCAATGACGCGGCGCGCATTGCAACGGATCGCCGTTTTAATAAACCCGTGGTCAATAGCGGTTTCGGTTTCGAGGGACGACAAACCGCGGACGAGCTGCGCAAAGACATTTGGCAGATCGTGCTGCGCGGCGGTTTTTTTGTTTATGGCAATACGCTCACTTCGAATTACGACGCGGTGCTCACGCTGGAGAATTTATCTTCCAAAGGCGCGAGCTACGTGACGTACCTCAAAGACTTTTGGACCAACAACGGCAGGCATGAAATCGTATGGCCGCGCTTCACCAAATTTGAAGACCTCGGCAACTCGCGTTGGCTCGCAGGCGCGCCCGGAGTGGCGTATGTGATTTACTCGGAGCCGCGCGAGGCTTTTCAAATTACGTTGAACGAAGGCAAGAGCAAGCTAGAGGGCGATTGGTTTGAAACCCGCGCGGGCAAATGGCGCACGCACATTTCCGGCATCACGACTGCGGCGATCACACTCAGCCCGCCGAACGGCGGCTGCGTGGCATACTTCACGGTGAAGAAGGATTCGACGCCGCCGGTGATTGCAAAGATCCAGATCCGCGAGATCACGGCGAACAGCGCGACGATCAGTTGGAACACGGACGAGGCCGCGAACGCGGAGCTGCAATACGGCGCGAACAACACGTTGCAAAAAACTTTGCGCGATTCTAATTTTGTGACGACGCAGCAATTCATTTTGAGCCAGCTCTCGCCCAAAACCACTTATCGCGTGCGCATAAAGAGCCGCGACGTGTTGGGCAACCAGAGAACCGCGCGCGACACGAGCTTCACCACCGGCCCGGAAGTTTTTTCCGTGTTCGATGATTTCAACCGCAGCCAGATCGGTTCGGATTGGACGTTCGACGCTGCGTATTGGCATATCGAAAATAACGAGCTGGATGTGAATGCGAACGCGCAAGGCGGCTGGCGTTATCTCGCGGTGTATAACAAATTGCGCAACGACAATAGCACCAAGATCATCGAGTTGAGTTATCGCTGGGGCAAACGCGCGGATGCCGGCGGCGTGCGTGAAGGCGCGGCGGCATTGATGCTCGACGGCAACAACACGAGCGCGAGCGGCTATTGGCTCTGGCATCGTTACGGCCACGTGTGGCTCTGGGCCATCAATCAAGGCTCCTATGAAGGCGCGAAGGATTTGGATCGCCGGCCCGGCTTGAGCGATCCGAAAGCCGGCGATTTGATCACAATTAAAATTCGGCAGGAGGCGAAGGGGAATTATTTTGATTACTACATCAACGGCAAGTTTGCGAACACGGCCGCGGATACCACGAAGATGTTTCCCAAATCAAACGTGTGGTACACGGGTTTCTTCCGTTATGGCCAGGAGATTTTTAATCAAACCGATGACTTTGGTTTGAAGTATATCAAAGCCTCTGGCAACGCCGCGGCGAATGAACCTGCCGCGAATGTTGCTCAACAAACCTCGCCCGCATTGCCGCAAGCTTTCGCGCTGGCAAGTTATCCGAATCCGTTTGGCGCGGGGCTTCATGCGCAAGCGCCGATGGTGCAATATGAATTGCCGGAACGCGCGGAGGTGAGTTTGCAACTTCACGATCTCAATGGCAGAGTCGTGCGCACGCTCGCGCGCGGCGAGTTGGCGCCGGGCATTCATCAACAGAGATGGCAAGCGCTTGATGACCACGGCAACGCCGTCGCGCGCGGCACATACTTTTTGCGCTTGCGTTATCGCACCGCGAGCGCGGTGAGTTGGTCGCAGATGGTGCGAAAAGTTTTGGTGCTGCCGTGAAGCACATTATTCATGCCCCTCTTGAGGAGGGCCAGGGGGTTGTTGCCGAGCAACGTGAAGAAATGAAGGTCACTTGCAATCCGAAGAACACCCCCCTAACCCCCCTCAAGGGGGGAATGACGAGACGTCTAAAAGTTCTGCATGTGATCGAAGACCTCGAAAACGGCGGCGCGGAGCGGGTGTTGATTAATCTCGTGCGCGGGCTT
>CAYNDW010000945.1:0-2585 GCA_964395375.1 uncultured Cytophagia bacterium | reverse complement strand
CACGGCACTGGGGCGCGTACTTGATTACCGAATTTGATCGTCAAAGTTCATAAGGGCTCCTGCTGAATGACAGGCTTGGGAGGGGAGAACCGAATTTTAAAATCAAAACTCATAAGAGGCTACTACAAACGATTCCTGCGCGCATAAACTTGCGGGCGATCATTGTTCGTGGCGAAGACGAACGCCTCGCCATGCGCGCGAGATTTCAACGCAATTGCGTCGCGCACTTCGCCGGTCAAATGCAAGCCGCTCGCGCGCCTAGACGCGGCGATGAAGTCATCAGCAACAGCATCGCGCGACTTGAAAGTCGCGGTACGATGCAGGAGCACGCCGTAGCTCGCGTCGTATCTTCCGAGCTGCGGATTGAGGCCGAAGAAATTTCCGGCAAGCAGCAAGTCTTTCGCGCCGTCGTTGTCGAAGTCCTCGCAGAGAATCGCAAACACGGGCGCGAGCTGGGCGGCAAAAGGCAATGCGTGCGCGCGAAACGCTCCCTCTTTGCCGCCATAAAAAATCGTGCTCGCAAAAGTGTAGGCATATTTCACTTCCACCTCGCGCAAACGCTCCGGCGGGAAAAGCTCCGTGATCTGTTTGCCCGCGTAGCTCGCGTGCGTGGGAAATTTATTTTTGAGCCGAGGCAGTTGCTCCATCATATCCGAGCGCAACGGCAGCGGATAACTTTTGCCTTGCTTGTAGTAACATAAGATCGGATCGAACACGCCGTTCGAATCAAAGTCCGCGGCATAAAGCGAAGCCGGCTCTTCCGCCGAAGCTTTGATCTCCGTATTGCCGCCCCAATTGCCGGCCACGAAATCTACGTAGCCGTCGCCATTCACATCATCGACCAACACGCAATTCCACCAGCCATTCGTTTTGCTCAAGCCCGCTTGCGCCGAAACGTTCACCAGCGTGCCGCGCGTATTTTGAAAGAGCGAGACTGCCATCCATTCGCCCACGACCACGAGATCTAAATCACCGTCGCGGTCATAATCATTCCACTTCGCATCCGTCACCATTCCCACGCGCGACAATTCCGGCGCAAACTTTTCCGTGGCAATAGAAAATTTTCCTCTGCCGTCATTCACGAGCAAATGACTCGTGGGCGTCGCGCCATATTGCCACGGCACGCTGCGGCTGCCGACGAACAAATCCACATCGCCGTCGCGATCAAAATCCGCGGGCGCAACGCAGGAGCCGCTGTCATAAAGCTCGGGCAGCGCGTTGTTCACGAGCGCGAACTCGCCTCTGCCGTTGTTGCGATAAAAACGATCGGCAAGCGCCGGCGCGCGCGTCGCGTATTCATTGCCGCCGCTCACCACGTACAAATCGAGATCGCCGTCGCCGTCAGCGTCGAAGAAAGCCGCGCCCGCGTCTTCGCAGATTTTTGCGGCTTCGAATGCGCGCTCGTTGCTGCTCTTGAACGCGCCGGTCGCGGTTTGCATGAACAGCTTCTTCTCCGACTCTTTTGCGCCGCCGATATACAAATCTTCCCAACCGTCGCCGTTCACGTCGCCTTTCGCAAGCTTCGGCCCTTGAGTCGAAAGCTGGTGCGGAATAAAAAGCTCGCGCTGAAAATCGTTGAACGCGTTTTCGACGTGGCGGTATTGCAGCGGGAAGGTTGCGGTGAGGTCGGTGAAGAGCGGAGTTGAAGGTTGAGAATTGAGGATGGAAGATAGAGGATTGTTGGCCGCGTCTTTTTGATGGAGAACGAGGTGTTGATCGGCGGCGATATTCATTTGCATGCTGCTCGTGCCGTCCGGCCACTCAACGCGTAGCGTGTCAACGCGCGCGTGCTCGCCCAAGCCGAACGTGAGCGCGTAATCCACGGAGGATTGAAAGCCGCGCACGGGCACAAGCTCTTGCACGAAAGCCGCGGCGTTCGCGCATTTGAGCGTCACCTTCGCGCCGAGCGCAAAAGTGTTTTTCCCCGCGCCCACGAGTTTGATTTTGAGATAATGATGATTGCTGAGCGAGTCGGATTCGTTGCGATAAACAAACGCTGGCATATTGACGTTGTTGACCACAAGGTCGAGATCGCCGTCGTTGTCGAGATCGCCATATGCTGCGCCGTTCGAAAAGCTCGGCAAGTCCAAGCCCCACTCTTGGGCTTGGTTGGAAAAAGTCAAGTCGCCGCGATTGCGAAAGGCGTAGTTCGAAAGTTTGGTGGATGGAATTTTTTGAATCAGCTCCGGAATGTCGATGCGCTCGCCTTGCAGCAGCTTGCGGAGATTTTCTTCCTGCATGAGCGAGGCGATGTAATCTTGATCGGTCACGTCGCGGAAGATGCCGTTGGTGATGAACACGTCTTTCCAGCCGTCGTTGTCCAAGTCCGCGAGCAGCGCGCCCCAGCTCCAATCCGTGGCGGCCACGCCCGCGAGCAGCGCGATCTCGCTGAACGTGGTGCGGCCCTCGGCGTCCGTGCCGTTGTTGAGCTGCAGCGTGTTCTGCGAGAATTGGTGATAATAGCCCCACGCGATTTTCTTTTGATAAAAATCAAACGGCTCGAACGTGAACGTGGTTTTCAAACGGCGATCATCTTCCGGCAGCATGTCGGTGCCGAAGACGTCCATCCAGCCGTCGTTGTTAAG
>CAYNDW010000944.1:0-2605 GCA_964395375.1 uncultured Cytophagia bacterium | reverse complement strand
TAACGCAGATCGTTTGCAAATAGCCTTTGAACGCGCCGTACAGATCAAAGGCGGTGAACCCCGCGATCTCCTTCTCCCAAACCGCGAGATAAATTTCTTTTGTTGGATTGGAAAGCAGTGCCAGCGCTTTCTCATGCGTGCGGCGCAAGGTCAGCCATGGTTCGGAGGTCGCCATGACGTGCGCGCAGCGTTCGAGTTCCGTGTCGTTCAACGCGCGGCGGATTTCTAGCGCTTGTGGGTTCATAAACCGGAAAAGGGTGCCAATCCATGAGGAGAGATAAGAGCATTGCAAATTTTAAATTGAAAATTTGCAATTGAAAATTTAAAATGCTTTTTGCGTTTGATTGAACTGCGCAACAAACTACACCAACTCTCCGCGCAGCACGGTCACCGCTTGCCCGCCGAGATAAACACGCGGCTCGCTCAAACGCACGCGCACAACACCGCCGCGCGCCGAGGCTTGATAGCCGAGCATTTCTTTTTTATGAAAAAGCGCGGCCCAATACGGCGCGAGACAACAATGCGCCGAGCCGGTCACCGGATCTTCATCCACACCCAATGCCGGAGCAAAGAAGCGCGAGACAAAATCATAAGGCGCTGCCGCCGCGCGACTGGTAACGATCACGCCGCGCATCGCAATCTGAGCGAGCATGCGAAAGTCGGGCTGGAGGCCGCGCACGATTTCTTCAGACTCGACTTCCACGAGATAATCCATACGGTTCTTGCCGACATAGCGCGGCGCAACGTGCAGCGCTTCGAGTAATCCGCTCGGGGCTGCGCACGGGCTTGCGGGTTCGCTCGGAAAATCGAGTTCGATCCACTCGCCTTTTTTCTGCGCCGAGAGCCAGCCGCTGCGGGTGATAAAACGCGCGGTCTGCGCGGGCGCGAGATGACCTTCACTCCACAACACATGCGCGCTCGCCAACGTCGCGTGGCCGCAGAGATCGACTTCCGCGTTTGGCGTGAACCAGCGCAAACGATAGCCTTCCACCTCGGGGTGAAGAAAAGCCGTTTCCGCCAAATTCATCTCTTGCGCCACGGCTTGCATCCATGTCTCGTCGCGCGGCGCGGACATCACACACACTGCGGCAGGATTGCCGCGGAATGGTTCGTGGGTGAAGGCATCGACTTGAATGAGGGATTGCGGCATTGCTTCTCCAAATTTTTAAAAGCGTTGAAAATTTTAAATTGAAAGTTTGCAATTTAAAATTTAAAAAAGTGGGCAGCTCATTTCCTCCGCATCGCCTGGGCTTTGCGTTTAAAGCGCGCGGCCAATTCATCGCTGGCGATGCTGCTCGCCAAGCGCGCGGCCCACTCATTAGCGCGCGTGTCTTGGAAGATGCCGAGATTGTCTGCCCACGCCAAAGCCGCATGGCACTGCTCTTGATGGTGAAGCTGCAAAAACGCATCGGCGAGCAAACAAAACATCGTCGCATAATTTGCCGCGAGCGTGCGCGAGGCCACGTCCCTCGGCTCCGCACTATGCGTGTAGGAATAACGCTTGCGCACATTCGCCCACGTCGAATCGACTTGCACGGCAGCAACTTTCTTCGGATGCAGCCGCCACGCCAAGCCTTCCATGGAGAGAAAATCTTCCAGCCCAAGTCTATTTTCCGGCGCGAGCGTGACCGCGAAATAAACCGGACGCTGCCACGCATTCCACTGGAGCACCGCCAGCGTGACCACGTCTTGCACACGCAAACTTTTTTGTCCGGGCGCCGGCGGCAAAATCCACCGCAAGCCTGCAATCTCTGCGGGTTGAGGTTTGGGCCATGCGCTTTCTTGCAAACGCTCCTGCAACTCTTCGTCTTTGTAGCGCACGTCCAGCCCACCGTGCGCGCGCAACATACGAACATACCAAGTAAAATTCAACAAGCCGGCATTGACTACGCTCACATCGCGCCGCAGCCCTTCGCTCATTTGCAAATACCACAGCGGATACGTGTCGGCCTCGCCGTTGGTAAACAGAATGCCGTTCTCCGCCACGGTGAGCAATAAGTTTTGATTGAACTCCACGAGCGCTTGCGACATGCCGCCCTTGCGTTTCAACTCGCGCCAATGTTGCGCCGCTTGCTCGTTGTGGCCTTGCAGCATGTAAATGAGCGCGAGCTTCTCATGCGGCGCGGCATAGGAAGGATCGAGTTGCAGGGCTTGCTCCAAATAAGCTCCGGCTTCTTCATGCTTGCCGTCATAGATCAAAGCTTGGCCCACGAAATAACTCGCTTCGGCATTTTCGTTTTCCAATTGCACTGCTTGGCGATATTCCGCCAAGCCGCCGGGGTAATTCGCTTCCGCTTCCCACAACACGTGTCCCAAGCCCAAATGCGGCGCGGCGGCCTCGGGCCGGAGTTTTTGCGCGCTTAAATAATTTTTGCGCGCCTTTTCATATTCGGCGTCGCGCAAAGACAAATCACCGAGCGCCACACGCGCTTCGTAATAATCCGGCGCCAGGCGTAGCGCAGCTTCATATTGCATGCGCGCGGAATCGCTCTGGCCCGACATCCAATGCACCACGCCGTTTTGATAATGCTCTAAAGCCGCGGGCGGCAGCGCCGAGTTTTGCGCGAAGCTCGCGACGGTGATGAGACTGAGGGCTAAAATAAAA
>CAYNDW010000943.1:0-2609 GCA_964395375.1 uncultured Cytophagia bacterium | reverse complement strand
GAAAACCCAGATTCGTGCTCGCCATTTCTCAATGTGAGAAGGTCCCACATCCCGTGCTGTTGAAACAGAGTTGCTCGTTGTAGATTTCAGTTCTATCGGCGCAACTATCATTTTTCCGTGCGAAGAAAAATCAAGAAAGGCATCTACACCGGAACGACCATCTCCTTCTCGAAGCCCCAGGAGCTTGCACATTTCCTTCTCTCGTCTATCGTCTTGAACAGCCATTCAAACCCCCAACGCTTTAGATACCGACCGCGCGATTGCATAAGCTACCGGAGGACAGACAGAGTTACCAATTTGCCCCAGTATCTGGTAGGTAGCACCTTGAAAGATCCAATCTTCTGGAAAACCCTGGAGAATGGCGCAATCTTGCACTGAAAGCCTGAAGTGACTATTTTCTGGAGGAAACATCACGGCATCCGCTCTCGATTTCTGTACACCATTTGGCCAAATATGTAGTTTTTCCCAAACCTGTTGACTTGCTTTGCTGTTCAGTATACTCGTTGATTTTCTAGGGCCCGTGAAGCCGGACCGGAGCGTGGGGGAGAAACAGTCGAAGCCGATATCCTTCAGCCCCAACGCCTCTCTTGCACCAAGCGTAAATCTACCTGAGGAAAAAAGGCTGTCTTGCGGCAAATGGGTCGGTTCTGGAATCTGGAATGAATTGGCTGCCTTGGGTGATCTAAATCCCACAAAAATCACTCTTGTCCTAACCTGTGGAACGCCGAAATCGGATGCTACGGCTTTGAACTTGATAATGTGGTAGTCCGGTGTTAGCGGCGAAAGAATAATCTCATCTACATACTTCCGAAATTTCGGGTCCAACAACCCAGGAACATTTTCAGCGACAAAAGCCTCTGGCATAAGTGTTAGTACTGCATCAATGAATGATGGCCACATATCCCTTTCGTCGTTACATCCCCTCTGTTTTCCAGCAATCGAAAACGGCTGGCAAGGAGGCCCTCCATGAATCAGATCTACTTTGCCTTTATAGGGTGACCAGACCACTTCCGTAACGTCACCGTTTATGCCGCTAAGGACCTCCCATTGGGGACGATTCGTTCTTAACGTCTCACCGCAAATATCCAAAATGTCGAAGCTTGCAACGTGTTCAAAGCCTGCACGTTCAAAGCCGAGGTCAAGACCACCGCCACCAGAAAAGAGAGATAGAGCCCTCAAATCGCTTTTCGGTCTCTGAGGCATCAGTTTCTTAGGCTGTAGGGTAGGCTTGTTGATATTATTAAGGTCGTAAGGCAATTCACCGTTGGCCGCGGCTTTCTTTCGAGCTCTAGACCTAGACGAAACCTCTCGATACCAATCCCTCTTATTCTCCGAAATATCGTAAGGCATTTCTTGTTTCTCGCTAACGGCTGGTTAGGCTAACGCCCTAATAATTAGACGGAATTTTTTCCTATCATACGGCTGCACGAACTTCACTCAATCTGGTAAAATATTCAACAGACTGATGATGTCAACCTCAAGGGAAAAATGAAAGGTAATCTTCGGAAATCAACCGGGCTTACGTTACGCTTCCAACGCAAGCCCGGTGGAGCGTTCGTTAATCCGCGGCGACCGCAAGTTCTTCGGATTCACAGAACTCAACGTAATCGCTGATGAGTTCGGTAATCGACGGATTTTCGCCACAGAGTGGGCAGTTCTGGTCTCGATTGACTTTCAACTCGCGGAACCGCATTCCAAGGGCGTCGTACAACAGCAAACGACCAATCAGGGGCCTGCCGGTCCCAACCAATAACTTAACCGCTTCGGTTGCCATGATAAGACCCACTGTGCCTGGGAGCACGCCCAGGACGCCAGCCTCGTTTCAGCCAGGCACCATGCCCGGCGGTGGCGGGATTGGATACATGCACCGATAACATGGCCCTTCGTGGGGCTTAAAAACGGTCGCCTGCCCTTCAAACTGGAAAATACTGCCGTGTACCACCGTTTTGTTCGCCAGCACCGCCGCATCATTGACCAGATACCGCGTTGCGAAATTATCGCTTCCATCCACAATCAGGTCGTAGCCCTTAAAGATATCCATGACGTTGTCTTCCGTCAAACGTTCATAATAAGGGATGACCTCAACATCCGGGTTTAAGGACTTGATCGTCGCCGTTGCGGATTCGACCTTCGGCTTGCCAATGGTCTCGGTGCGATGGAGCACCTGGCGCTGCAAGTTGTTGAGCTCGACCACATCCGAGTCAATGATGCCAAGTGTGCCCACGCCAGCAGCAGCGAGGTAAAGCCCCGCGGGTGAACCTAACCCCCCTGCGCCGACCAGTAACACTTTGGAGTCAAGCAATTTCGCCTGCCCTTTGTCCCCGATTTCACGCAGCATGAAGTGACGGCTATACCGCTCCATCTGCTCCGCGGTCATCGGTTTGTCCTTCGCTGTTGGGAAGCCGGCGGCTGTCCACGCCCTGTAGCCCCCTGCCATCGACGCAGTGTCGGTGTACCCCATTTCTCGGAGAGATTTGGCGGCAAGCAATGATCTCAGTCCTGCGGCACAGTGAATAATGATTTTTTTGCCTCGATCTGGCACATAATTCTCGATCGAGAACTCGAGCATGCCCCGAGTGATATGAAGTGCATCAGGAATATACCCTTCT
>CAYNDW010000942.1:0-2629 GCA_964395375.1 uncultured Cytophagia bacterium | reverse complement strand
CTCCTAAGGGGTAGGTCGCACGTTCGATTCGTGTTCAGGGCGCCATTAAAATCAATAACTTAGCTCCTGCTTTCTATCCACTGAATGTCTATTTCGTCACAAATTCAGCACACTTTATGTGCAGAGAGGCGAAAATGGCAACAATTACCAAAACTCAATCGGGTACTTTCAAAGTACAAATAAGAAAGATCGGAATCCCTGCAATTACAAAAACCTATAAAACCAAAGCAGATGCCCAGAAATGGGCAAGGCTTATTGAGTCTGAGTTAGATAGGGGCATTTTTATCAACAGACAAGAAGCCGATAAAGTCACTATTGGAGAACTCATTGACAGATATATTCAGGAAGTTACCCCACTAAAACGATCAGCAATAAAAGATAAGCACCGCATGCTCTATCTAAAGAAGCATTTTGGCCATTATATAGTCAGTCAACTACAAAGCAAACATATTGCCACCTACCGAGACAAACGATTAGCTGAGGGAAAACAAGGATCAACAGTCATAAAAGAAATAGGATCAATGTCTCACCTATTAGACATATCAATTAAAGACTGGGGCATTCCGCTCATAAACAATGTTGCCACACTGGTTAGAAAACCAAAACAATCTAAAGGCCGTGATAGACGGCTGATTGATAATGAAGAATTAATTCTTATACAAGCAGCTAAAAGCAGCAAATCCCCACTACTTGCCCCTTTTATCGCACTTGCACTTGAAACGGGAATGCGACTCGGTGAACTGCTATCGCTCGAATGGAACAATATTGATTTAAGCAAACAAACCGCTCTATTACCCATAACCAAGAATGGTGAATCAAGAACAGTGCCACTTACAAAAAAAGCAATTGAAACGCTAAGAATTATGCCCCGCAAAATCAATGACCCAAGGGTATTCTGGACATGGAAACGACCAGATAGCTTTGAGAATACATGGCGAAGAATGCTCAAGAAAACAGCAATTCAGAATTTGAGATTTCATGATTTAAGACATGAAGCATGTTCAAGATTTTTTGAACGTGGCTTTAACATCATGGAAACAGCACATATCAGCGGCCATAAGACATTGCAGCAATTGAAAAGATATACCCACCTAAAAACAGAAGATATTGTGGCCAAGATGAATGCTCAAGGTTAAAACCTTAAGTCGGTCATTTGAAGTGAAGAAAAATAAAAATATGTCGTAACACAATGGATTGATTTATTTTCTTATTACCCACATAGAATTCGTTTATAAAAGTTGCACTTCAGAGTTGAATCCGCCAATACATAAACCGATATGGATAGAGAAGAAGCCTATACTTTAATTACATTCTCCTTATTTGCGATTACGGTTATCAGCTCCGTTTGGCTAATAAGGCGCGTTAATTCAAGCAATCGTACTTATTGGTTTGTTGGATATGTGATCTTTGCTTTTCTATTCTTAGGAATAATAAGAGGGCCTATTGCAATTATTGCCTCTCTTGCATTGTTGGCTTTTATGAAAAAAGATAATGATAACCCCCTTGCTGATATTGGCTCAGGCTTTCAAGTTATTCTTGCTTCAGGTTTTTTTATAATATTTTATAGTGTTGGTGCTCTCCTATCTGTAGGTGGCATTTATTGGCTTTGGATGGCTATACAATTAAAAAGCTTTTCAATGTTTTTAGTTGGCATTCTTCCCATTTTTTGGATTGTTACAGCCCCTACTGGCGCCTATTGGTTTTTTACGGATCTTACACCCCAATGGGTAATTGAGTGGCTTACTTAGATTTGTTATGAGATGACAACATCTTAATTTAGATTATGATTGACCATACCCACCAGAATCGATTATAAGCTATTATTTATATTTTTTGATGGGTTTGTATGTATTTATTAATGATAATTCAATATAGATGATCCTAGAGCTATTTAGAGCTATATTAATACAATTAGTTATTCTATATTCTATAAATACATATATTGATGAATAAATTCCAAAAGAATATCTACATTTTGAATAATTGATGACCCTTTCTAATCAATTTCCCATTCCTGAAAAGCCTGAAAATGAAATAGATCAGGTACTGAAAGAGGCGTTATTAAAAGCCATTCCCTTCCAAGTTCATCGAAAAACAGATTATCCCTCGATGAATAGCCAGCTAGCAGCAATTTATTCTGAGCTGGCACAACTGAGAAAAACAAACAAACAACAATTAAGAAAAGCTGACAGAGTTAAGAAACATCTTGATGCCCTCATTCTGGATTTATGGATAGCAGCAAACTATTACGAATCCCCTTTGAGAATGATTAGTTTAAATAGAAACAACTACTTAAATGAAACTAGATATAGAAAAATCTATCTTAAGTATGATTTGTTCAAAGGTGTATTGGATGACCTTGTTTCATTGGGTTATGTTGATAAATCAAAATACTTCTTCAGTCGCGCTAATGGCAAAAGTTTTCAGACGCGCATCAAAGCCAGCGACAAACTCCTAAATTTTCTTGATTTTGATATTAATCAAATAGAACGTAATCCTGAAGCTCCAGAAGAAGAAGTCATTATCAAAAGAGATGAGAATAAAAATAATATTGATTATGAAGACGACAAAATAACTAGGGTCTGTTGACAATTGGAGATAAGTATTTAATAAGAAGAAGCAAACTCGT
>CAYNDW010000941.1:0-2630 GCA_964395375.1 uncultured Cytophagia bacterium | reverse complement strand
CTCGCATTGTCCCGCCACGTAAATCCGCGTTCGCCAATACTCTCAGATGCGCGCCGCGCGACGTCTTTGCGCTGCTCCGGCCTCGCCAACAAATCGAGCAGTGTCGCGCGCAAGCTTTCTTTGTTTTCGGGTTGAAAAAGAAAAGCGGTTTCGCGGTCGATGAGAATCTCGCGTATGTTCGGTTGATCGGGCGCGACGAGGCACTTGCCCATGCCGAGGTATTCAAAAATTTTCATGGGGCAGGCATACGCCGGCGCTTTGGGCTGCACGCAGATATCCATGGCCGCGAGGTGCGCGGGAATGGCTTCGCGCGTGATCGGCCCGGTGAAAATCACCGCGACTTGCAAGCCGTGCGTTTGCGTATATTGTCTCAACTCTTCTTCCGCCGGACCTTCGCCCACCAACAGTAGCCGCACGTTTCGTTCATGCAAGCGCGACTCGTGCATAAGCTCCAACAACATTTCCAAACCATGCCACTTGCGAAACCAGCCGACGAAGCCGATGACGGTTTGGCCTTCAAGCTGATAACGCCGGCGAACTTCTGCGCCCGATACGTTCGGATGAAAGCGCCGCGTATCGCTGCCGTTGGGCATCACGGTCATGTGCCCCTCCGGCACGCCCTCCGCGGCGAGCATGTCGCGCATTACGCCGGAGACCACGAACGTGCGCGTGCTGTGCGAACAAATCCAGCGCTCCGAAAAACGCGCGAGCCTTTTGAACACGAGCTTGCCAAGCTTTTCTTGCTCATGGCGCAGCGGCGCATTGACTTCGAGCACGAGCGGAATGCCGAAACGACGGCTCGCCCAAATGCCGCAGAACGTGTTCAACGCATAGCGTTCGTAAATCAAGCCGGGCCGCTCGCGTTTGATCGCCGCCGCGAGTTTGCGATAGCCGAGGAGATTATATGAGAGGCTCATCAACTCATACAGCCACGCCGGCGCCAACGCCGCGAGCCGTTTCCATTTACTCGGCGAGGCTTGCTGCGCGCTCGCGCCCTCGCGTTGCACGAGCGCGACGATTTCGACTTCATGGCCCAGTTCGCGAAAGGCCCGCACCATTTCATGGATGTGAATGCCCTGCGCGTCTTCCGCCTGCGTACGGTGGTGGTAGAGGATTTTCATCTAAGAAAGAAATTGCTTTTATCTTCGTTTTTCATTAGCCTGCATGCAACCAGTAACGAGGATACGTCTATGAAATCCGTGCTTCTCACACAAGCCTTGCCCATCGAAATAGCAACCGCCGATCCTGTCAGCTTCGAGCAGTATTTGGATTGGCTCACGGAAGAGAACAAGGCCGACCTCATCAACGGGGTTATCTATATGCAATCGCCGCCCGCAGATCGCCACGAAAAAATCTTTGCGTTTCTTTTTGCCGTCCTGCAAGCTTACGTTGTGCGTATGAAGCTAGGCGTTTTGCGCGGCTCGCGCACAGTCATCAAGTTCTCCGAATATAACGGCACGCAACCCGATCTCGTGTTCATCAGCAACGCCAACCGCAAATTGATTCATTCTTACTTTGTTGACGGCGTCGCGGACATGGTCGTCGAGATCATTTCGCCGAGCACGCGGCATATTGATCGCGTCAAAAAAATGGCGCTCTACGCCGAGCACGGCGTGCGCGAGTATTGGCTGATCGATCCCGAACGTGAACGCGCGGAGTTCTTTCGCAATGCGCGCGGCACATGGGATGAAATGACGGTTGAGGAGAATGGTCTGTTCCGTTCCAAAGCCGTCGTCGGATTTTGGCTCAAGGTCGAATGGCTCTTCACCGCGCAACCGTTGGACATCGTCGATACCGTGATGGAAATTTTAGCGCGCGAAACTCCTGCCAAAAAGAAGCGCGCGGCCAAGCGTTAAAACAGAACACGCCCTAACGCGACGCGAGCACGCGCTCAAACGTGTGCTCAACCTGCTCTGCCACCTTCTCCCAACTTCTCTCCCTTGCGTGTTCCATCAACACGTTGCTTTGCCAACTCTTGCTCAACGCACAAGCAAGCGCGCGCGCCAAATGACTTTCTTCGCGCGGCGTTAAAACTCCGAGCGCATCGTTCGGAATGACTTCGCGCATGCCCCAAACCTCGGTTGCCACCACGGGCGTGCCGCAAGCGAAAGCTTCGAGCACAACATTGGGCCAGCCTTCGCGTTCGCTCGCTAAACAGAGACAATCCGCCGCGCTATACCACTGCTTCAGTTCGCCGTGCGGCCGCGCGCCGACGAGCCGCACGTGCTCTTGCAGGTGGAGCTTCGCAATCAACTTTTCCAAGCCGGCGCGTTCCGAACCTTCTCCCACAATCACGAGCAGCGCAGCTTTTTTTTCTTCATCAACAAAAAGCTTTTGCAAGGCTTTGATCAAAAGCTCGAATCCTTTTACCGGCTCCAAGCGGCCGACGGCGAGGATGATCTTCGCTTGCGGTAAGCCGAGTTGCTCTCGACTCGCGGCTCTATCAACCCGAAAAAATTTTTGCGTATCCACCCCGTTAGGAATGACGGAAATTTTTTCCGTGGCTACCGGTAACTCAATGATCGCGTTCTTCAATGCTTGACTGACCGCGATGACATGAGCCGCGCGCGTGAGCGTATGGTGCAGCCGGCGGCGAATGAGCGGGAACGTGGAAAACAGATGAATGTCGC
>CAYNDW010000940.1:0-2631 GCA_964395375.1 uncultured Cytophagia bacterium | reverse complement strand
AGCGTGGTATCGTGAATCGCGATGATCGCGCGCAAGCCGGAATCTCGATCTTGGCAGAAGACGATTTCCTCATGATTATGCTCGGACATAAGCTGCAAAACTTTCATGGTTGCTCCCTGCAAGTGGTGCGTTAGAATGGAAGAGGCGAATGCACGAGGGCGTGCTCGCGCGTGTATGGAAAAGGATAACAAAAAATCCGCCCAACGGCAAAACAATTTTCCGCGCGGAAAATTTTGAATTACAAAATCTCGAAAAGATCGTTACATTGGCGCTATGACGTCACCTAAAATTTTGATCGTGCAATTAGGCCGGCTCGGCGATTTTATTTTAGCCACGCCGATGTTCCGCGCCTTGCGGCAGGCTTATCCGCAGTGCCGCATTCACGTGCTTGCCAGTCGGCACAATGCGGCGCTCGCGCGTTTGCAGCCCGAGGTCGAGCACGTTCATCTTCATTCCAAAAAAGTTCTCGCCACACTGAAATTGCTCGTGCGCCTCAAACGCGCACACTATGATGTTTGGATCGATCCCAAAGATCACTTCTCGCGCGAGGGGAGTTTTTTTGCGCGTTGGGCCGGTGCAGAGCGCAAGGTCGGTTTTAATCAAACCGGTGGGAGAAAATTTTTCGACGTGAGTTTGCCTTCACAAGCAGAGGAACACACGCATGTGGTTTGGCGTAATCTACAGGCATTGAGCGCGTTGGGCGTGGAGGCAAATGACCCGCGACCGAGTTTGCACGTGACTTCCGCCGCGCAAGATCAGCTATCGCAATTTCTGCGGGCGCAGGGCTGCGCGCAGTATTATTGCGTCAATCTTTCCGCGGGCAATGCGATTCGATACTGGCCGCTCGAGCAATGGGCGACATTCTTACGAACAATTAAAACTGAAACGCGCGCGTTCGTGCTCACGGCCGCGGCACATGATGCGCATCTTGCCGAAACTCTCGCGCAACAAGTGCCGCACGCCTATTATTTCCCCACGCGACAACTTAGCGCATTGCTCGCCGTGGTGCAACGCGCCGAGTTGGTCGTTTCGCCGGATACTTCGATCATTCATATGGCGGCTGCCTTCGACCGCCCCGTGCTCGGGCTTTATTCCAACCACGACTGGAACTACAAAAAATTTTACCCGCTCAGCACCCACTGCCGTATCGTGTTGCCGTCCGCGCCGGGCGGGTTGATTAGAGACATCACCTGTGAAAGCGCATTGGAAAAATTTCAAGAGTTGCTCACCGAAATGCGAGGGGCGCGATGATTATCATTCTCATGGGCGTTTCAGGCTCCGGCAAAACAACCATTGGCAAACGCCTCGCCGCGGCGTTGGGCTGGGGCTTTCATGATGGCGATGCGTTTCATCCGCCGGCGAACATTGCCAAAATGCAAAGCGGCTTGCCGTTGGACGACCATGATCGCGCCGCCTGGCTTGCGGCAATGCGCGCGTTGATCGAGAATTCATTGCGCGCGCAACAGTCCGTTGTGCTCGCGTGTTCGGCGCTCAAGCAAATTTATCGCGAACGTTTACAAGCGGATCCGCGGGACGTGCAATTTGTTTTTTTGAAAGGAGACTTTGAGTTGATCGCGCAGCGGATGCAAAGCCGCAAGGGCCATTTCATGCCGCCGCACTTGTTGCGCAGCCAATTCGAAGCTTTGGAGGAACCGCAAAATGTGCTGACGCTCGACGTCGCTCTGCCGCCCAAAAAGATTGTCGCCCAAATTAAGAAGGCGCTCTCGCTCATGACAACTCCGCGTCCTTAGAATTGCCAATTAATTTTGCACATTGTCACGTCCGGCAATGCGAAGTACCGGCGGCTAGGAATGCGGCTTGCTTCTTCAGAAAGAGTTCTGTAGTTTTGTAATAAGAGAACGAATTCGAAGGTAGATTACATGATTCCTCAACAAACTATTGACGAAGCCGTGCGTTTGCTCGTTGCCGCGGCGCAACCGACGAAGGTTATACTTTTCGGCTCGTATGCCCATGAAAAAGCAAACGAAGATTCCGATTTGGACTTTCTAGTAATTGTGCCGAATTTAACGAGCAAGCTGCGCGAGATGACGAGGTTGCGGCGCGTCTTGCGGCCATTGCGCATTTCAGCGGATGTCGTAGTCGCTTCCAATGCGGAAGTCGAGGCGTGGGGGCATTTGCCGAGCACCATGCTTTATTGGGCGCTTTCAGAGGGAAAGGTGATGCATGAAGCAACCTCTTGACCTTGCGCGGCTTTTGCTCGCGGTCGCTGATAACGATATTTTAGTTTTTCAAAAACTCGCGGATGACAAAGACATTTCTGATGCTTCCATCGGCTTCCATGCACAACAGGCGGTTGAGAAATGCCTAAAAGCGATTCTTGCTTTGCATAGCGTAAAATTTCGCAAACAGCACGATCTCGGCGAGTTGCTCGATCTATTTCAAGAAAATAATTTGCCACCACCACCGATGGCCGAGGTTCTCGACGAATTGAATCCTTACGCCGTAACCTTACGCTGCGATCTGATCGATATGGAGGAGTTGGATCGAAACCGCGTTCGCGAAATTTTAATCGCGGTTCGGCGTTGGACGGGCGAACAAATTACGAGGCATATTCCGGTTCATCCGACTAAAGCGTACTTGGTTTCATGCAGCGCATAGATTTTGAGTTTG
>CAYNDW010000939.1:0-2636 GCA_964395375.1 uncultured Cytophagia bacterium | reverse complement strand
GATTCAAACTGTCCACGCTGCCGCCGTGAAAGATCGGGCCGCCCTCGTTGCGGTCGTTGCCCTCCGGATAAACATTATACACGAGGCCGTGCATGTAGTTGAAGCCTTGCCCTGCGCGCGCGTCAACGTAGGTTTGAAACTCGGCGGACCATGTGATTGCGCTCGTCGCAAAGCTCCATTGCGTATCGCCGAGCAAAAAGAATGGCGTGCTATCCGCGTGCGCATAGGTGTAAGGATAAACTTTAGACTCGCGCACGTGGCCGCGCTGCGAAACATGCGGGACCGCGAGCGCGCCTTCACATCTGAAGTTGCCCGACTTGTTGTTGAGTCCTTGGTCGCTTGAAGAGGTTTGCCATTTCCACTCGCCGGTTTTGCTCGGCGCGAAACGCACGCGGTACAAATCGGCTCCTTCCCAAAAACCTTGCACCGTCATCGTGCTGCCTAGCGCCGCGCCGGAGCTTCCTTTAAACGTGACGTTCACGCTCGGGCCTTGCACATAGTTGTTAGGCGTGAGTTGCCGTGCGCGTAGCGTGAATTCATAAACGCCGTGCAACGCCACAGAGGGCAAAGTCGCCGGCGGAGTCGCGAAGGTGAAATCCGCGGAGGCCGATTCCAAACTCGCTGCGTTCACGGCGCGCGCGCGATAGTGATAGGTTTGTCCCGCTTGCAAATTGTCGAGCGCGAGAAGATGCGTGGTCGCGAGGGGTCCGTTGCTCGTGCGGTTTTCATACTCCGTGTCGCGATACGCGCGCTGCCACGTTTGCGCCATCACCGCATAACCCGCGTCGTTGGGATGCACGTTGTCGCTCATCAATGCCGTAGCCCAATTCGCGTTCGCCAAAAACGCGGCGCTATTATCCACCAAAAAGATTTTATACCCCGCGTTCGCGCGCGTGCGCACGATCTCGGGCAAGCGCGCATTCACATTGGCGTTCACGCTCTGCTTGCTATCGCGCCGCGGTATTAAAGTGGAGAGAAAAACTTTTGTTTGGCGATTAAACAGCAGAATGGTATCGACAATCGCCGCGATTTTATTCACTATTGTCCCGTAAGGATCGCCGAGACTCACGTCGTTCGTGCCGATATGCAAGAACACCGCCTCGGGCCGCGATTGCGCCAAAAAGTTTTTCACCTCGTCGCGAGCGTCGTTTGCATACCAACCCGCATGGCCTTCGTGATCGCGATCGGGCAAGCCGACGCCGTTTTGCAGGCTACCGACAAAATCAAACCGGCTGTTGAAATTCGTGAGCAAAGTATGAAGCCCGGAGCGATAGCCCGCGTTGTCGCCGCTGCCCGTGCCTTCGGTGATGCTGTCGCCGAGCGGCATGAGGCGCGCCGTGCCGAGGGCGCTCATGTCAAACTCCGCGCTGCCGTAAGCGTTCTGATTTGTCGTGAATGAAATCCGCGCGCTCGTGTTGGTGAGGTTTGTGGCGGCGACGTTCACGATCACCGGCGCGCTCGTTTCCTGCAACGTGACGATCAACTCCGGCTGAAAATTCGTGGACTCGCGGCTATCGAGCGACACTTCGCCCGCGGTCGTGCCGAGCAGCGCGAGATTGTACGTCGCGTTGCCGCTCACAAAAGATTTGAGCGCGGCCTCACTCCATTCATTCACCGCGAAGTCCGTCAATGTCGCGAGCGAATCGCCGAGCTGCGCGGGTTTCGTGAGCCAGGTCACGCCCATCTCTTCCCAATTGCCGAGCAGCTTGCGAATCACGGCCGCGCTCGTTCCGGCCTGGCGCGTGCGCAAACGCAGTTTGGTTTGTTTAATGGGAGCGTTGAGGCCCGTGGTTTGAAAGCGCAAATAGCTTTCATGATTCGCGCTCACGATGAGGTTGATCCAACCAAAATTTGCGTGATCGCGCGTTGCGCCGTGTACGTCGGCGCGCTCAACGTACGTGTCCGCCATCGGCTTGAACAGAAACGCGCCGCTCGCGCTCGTGGTGAAAGTGTTGTCGGGCGATTTGCGCGTGTTGCCCGCGTCGTCCTGCGCCACGATGCGATAGTGATAAGTTTGGTCGGGATTCAAAGCCGCAAGCGTAGTCTCGTGATTTTGCGTAGGCGGGCCGAGCACGGGCGTGCGTTGGCCGTAGGCCGCGGTCAAGCCGTATTCCACGTAACACGTCGTCGCCTCATTCGTCGCCCAATTCAAACGCGCGGCGTTCGCAAACAACTCCGTGCTCGCGAGGCCGCTGATTCGCGGCGCGGCGTTATCGCTCGTTGCAAGCGTTTCCGTGACGATCAAATTCAAAAAACGAGGGCCGACCAGCGCGGGATATTTATTGCCGTTGAACTCCGTCACGTAATCGCCGCTCACTGTGAAATCGCGGCCGAGAAAGAGATAACGCACTTGCAGAGGTGCAGAAAGCACGAGTGTGGTTTGCAGCACGTCGTCGAGAAAGTATTGCAACTTATAGTCGCTCCACACGAGGCGTATGCGATAGGTCGCCGCGGGATCGAACTCGTCATAGGTGCGTGAGTTATCCTCTTCTCGAACGTTGTACGTCCACGAAAGCAGCTTCAGGCCCGGCGCGTAGTTCCTGCCCGCGTGCAAATCCCACACGGTCTCCGTATTCTCGTGCTCATGGTGATTGCCCCAGTGGTTGCGAAACATGCTCAGGAAGTGATTGCGTTCA
>CAYNDW010000938.1:0-2644 GCA_964395375.1 uncultured Cytophagia bacterium | reverse complement strand
AAACCGCAGAAGTCGCGACTGACACGGCCACGATTAAAGGTGATGGCCGAGGCGCGAGCAACAAAACCTCACACGCGCGAGCAACTTGCGGTTGCGGCATAAAACAAATCTGAAAAACTCAATTAGCATGACCGCTTCATACTAAATTCAACGGCCTGCCCCGGGCGCTGCTCTTGCGTTCGCGGCAGGCCGTGGCGTTTGTTGCTATCTTCATAAAGAGAAAATTTCGCCGCATGAGAACAAGCTTTTTGATGACACTCTTCATCGCAGTCATCGCGACGACCGTCTCGCCGCAAATCGCCGCCTCTTCGCTCGCAGAGTTCTTGCAAAACGGCGATCGCGCCTTCACGCAATTTGACAATCAAAGCGCCTTGGAAGCATACGGCAAAGTCGTGGCGTTAGACTCTTCTCACTATCAAGGCCTGTGGAAACTCGTGCGCGCCTATGTCGACGTGGGCTATGGCGCGAAAGGCGAGCAACAGGAGCACTACTATTTCACCGCGGCCCGCTTGGCGCGACGAGGCGTGGCATTGCATCCAGATTCCAGCGAGAGCCATTTCTTCCTCGCGGTCGCGCTCGGACGCACAGCGTTGAAAGTCGGCGGCAAAAAGAAGATCGCGTTGTCGAAAGAGATTAAAACTGAAGCCGAGCGCACGCTTGCGCTCGATCCCAAACACGACGGCGCGATGCACGTGCTCGGTCGCTGGAACTATGAGCTGGCAAATTTGAATTGGATGCTGCGCGCGTTCGCGAAAGTTTTATACGGCGGCGTTCCGCCCGGCGGGAACGAAGAAGCCCAAGCTTGGTTTGAAAAAGCGCTCGCGGTCGAACCCAATTCACCCTCGCACCATCTCTGGCTCGGCGAAACGTTGATCCAACTCAATCGCTACGAGGAAGCGCGTGCACATTTGCAGGCGTGTGTGCGCTTGCCGGATTTGTTATGGGATGATGGGATCAATAAAAAGCAAGCCGAGCGAACTTTGCGAGAGATTGCGGGCAAGAAGTAAGCTGCACGCCGTTTCATGGGTAAGAACCCGAAAAGGAAAAAAATGCGTATCGAAGCTTGGAGCTATTACGAAGCGGCGCAAGAACGGCTGATTGAAGCGGACATTCTGTATCAAAGCCAGCGTTTCGGATTGTCGCTTTATGTCGCCGGCCTTGCCGTCGAATGTTTGTTTCGCGCCTTTCGCTCATTGGCCGATTCGCACTTCGAAGCGCGGCACGACTTACCCGAGTTGCTATCAATTAGCGGATTGGAGTTCATCACTGCGGGCAAAAACAGCCGAGCTATCGCCGAAACCACCGGCATTCTTTTCACGCGCTGGAAGAACGATATACGTTATGCTTCGGAAAAGCGCTTGCGTCGCCATTTCAAAAGGCTTAAATTGGATCGCGGCATTCGAGGCGATTTCTTGAAAGAAAACTGCCGTCTTGCACTGCACGCGGCGCAGAAGATCGTGGCGCTTGGCAACCAGCGCTGGCCCCAATCACCCTAATTTTTAGAAATGTTTTTATTCAGAGGCAATAGGTCATGGCAACAGGAACCAAACTAAAAAGCAATTCTTCGCGCGCACGAACTACTCCTGCACCGCGAGCACCAAAAGCAAAAACCGAGCTTTCGCTTCTGACGCAGCGTATCTACAATGCGCTCTCTTCGGAATTTTCGAAATACGAGATTCTACTCGAAACAACAGCTCGGCAAAAAGTAGGTGGCTATGTCGTTTCCTCTTCTTTTCAAGGCAACTCACAGATGGCGCGGCAACAACGCATTTGGCGTTTGTTGGAAAAAAGCCTAAAGCACAATGAACTGAATCGCATCGTGGGCATTTTGACTTTCACTCCGGAAGAAAGAAGTTTTATCCTAACCGAATAACTTGCACGATACCTCCATGTCCGAACCAAAACTCGGCTCCATCCTGTGCCCGGATTGCGGCAAACTCATCAGCAGAAACGCGGAAGCCTGCATGCACTGCGGCCGGAAAAACCCCGGCATGTGGGGCTTAGGCCCGGCGTTGCAAAATGCTTTGCGGAACTACGGCTTCACGGAAGTCATAACCGCGGTATGCGTGGCGTATTTTATTATTAGCCTCTTGCTCGACCCGAAAGCTATTTTCAAAGGCGGCTTGTTTGATTTTCTCGGACCAAGCAACTATAGTTTGGTGATGCTCGGTGCTACTGGCGCGCATCCTGCACTCACCGGCCGTTGGTGGACTTTAGTCACAGCAGTGTACTTGCACGGCGGATTGATGCATATTTTTTTCAATCTCATGTTTCTCCGGCAGATTGCGCCGCAAGTGGAAGAGTTGTTCGGCACGATGCGCTTAATCTTCATCTACACTTTTGCGGGCATTATCGGTTTTATCGTTTCGAATTTCAAAGGAATTCCGCTGACCATCGGCGCTTCCGGCGCGCTCTTCGGCTTGCTCGGCGCGCTCGTGGCTTACGGACGAATTCGCGGGGGGACGTTTGGAGAATCCGTCTATCGCGCCGGACTGCAAAACGCGCTCATCATGTTCCTGTTTGGCTTCTTCATGTCCGCGGTCAATAACTGGGCGCATGGCGGCGGCTTCATCGGAGGATTTCTCGCCGTGTACCTCGTGGGCTTTGCCGAACAAGGCCGTGAAAATTTCCGGGTGCAGGCCCT
>CAYNDW010000937.1:0-2644 GCA_964395375.1 uncultured Cytophagia bacterium | reverse complement strand
CGAAGACGGGACCTTTTGCCTGATCAAGCGCCTTCATGAGTTCATCACGATACCCGGCTTCTCCAGAAGCCAGCGATACAAACGCAGCAGCAAAAGCCTCGCCACACTCGCCCTCCGTGAGTTTCGGCTTGAGCAAAGTCCACGCGTCGCCCTCAGCAAGGAGAAGACCGTCAAGGTGGGCCAGCAGCCGCTCTTCGAGATCCGCCAACCGGCCGAGATCATAGACTCGATCGCCCAGGGCATTCCTCCGCTGCTGCGAGAGGAAGTCAGCCTCTTCAAGATGCTCTTCTATGATGTCAATGAGAGCTGCGCGGCCCATAGAACTCCGTGGCTCCTACTAGCGCTGCTATTAGTTCGGGCTGACTCGTTTATTTTAAATCTTCGTGGCACAAACGCTCTAGCCCAGACGTTCCCCAGTCGCAATGAAACAGACAATTAGTCCGCATAACAGAAGCGGCGCAAAAAACCTCCCCAAAGATCATCCTCGACTATGAAGTCAAATAATGACTCCAGACCCCTTTGTTTCGCTACAAGAATAAAAGTGGCATGCCCACTTTATTACCCTCCTATCTAAAATCCTTCATACTCTTCCGTCGGGAGTGCCCATGCTCCAGGGAGCCTGAAGGCTTCCAGACTAGCCTTCAAAGTCTGATCAATAATAATGAGCGAGGGAGCTTCCAGAATTCGAAAGATACGATGCCCTCGAGCAACAGCCGGATCAATAGTAAATGACTCAAGCCGCCCACGCCCACCAGTGGCGCGCGGAACAATAACACTATTGACCTTATCAACTGCATCAAGCAGCCCAATCACATTCACTAACCAATACGTGGATTCGATTTGACCTTCAGGATTCTCTAATTCCACGGAAAAGTATTGGATGTTATCGATCCCCAGCCTGGTCAATTCCACACGAAGTTTGTCATGAAACAGGGGCAGTATGCCTTCAATAAGTGCACCGCGGAACGTTCCAGTCCTAGGAGACATTTTCAATCGCAGTGGGCGTCTCGGAACAGTCATGAGTTTCCCCTTTAGCCATTCCTCCGGCTCAATGTCTTCGGGGCATTCGAGAACCAAAGGTTGTCTAGGAACTCTTGGATCCTGTTGCAAAATATAGCAACTCATTGCTTAACCTCACCATGACGTGACTACTGACGGTTCATGCGGTTTCAGAGTATTTTCAATGCCCGAAAACTCATAGGCTCGAAGTGACACGAACAATGGACTGCTATCTTTGGGGGTAACTCCGTTCTTTCCATTAAATTTCTCGAGCTTCGTCCGAATCTTCGTACTGATTTCATCCATAGCGCTCTTAAATTTGTCGTTCTTTGTGGGATCCTCGCACATCTTGGTTGAAATATTATTTAACAGATCGAACAGCATGCGAATAATTACAGCGTCATACGATGTTTCATGCGGAACGTCGCCGGTGTCTTTTTCATCAGCACCGACCTCTTTCCAAGAGTCGAGGTCTCTTTTCGGAACCAGGACGTCGAAAGCGTGATGACCGACATGCCACTGCGCCCCAAGCTCCGTCATCAGCGCGAAGGCGACTTTCCGCTTACCATCTGGCTCATCAAGGTCGCCATATTTAACCTTTTTACCATCCTGCGGATACTTGAGCGTCCAATGCGTTGTTGGAAGGCCTATGCCATTTGTCGAATTATTGATATCGTAGCCGACCATATTGCCCATTCGCACGAGACGCCGAATGCGCGCATAGCATTGCATCGCTGAAATAAGGTGATGCTGCGCAGTCGTATATGGAAGATCGCCATCTGTTCTTTTCACAATCGTGCAACCAAGATCACTCGGCACACTCGTCACTTTATCGTTAACTTCCTTGGGCTTTTTCGTGGCATGCCCGACTGGCTTTTCATGGCAGAACGGACATTGATCGTCTTTCGCAACATCACTCGTGTTCGAGACCGCAACCAACTCACCGATATCCATCAGGAGTTCCCCTCAAAGGCGTTTCCCCCTACTGTCTACCCCATCATATTCTTCTTATTGTGAAACATCGGATCGCCGAGGCGGCAGACGTTCTTTCCCTCGAGCTTCACATCAAACGAATACATCATGAACTCCGCCTCACCCTTGAACGAACTGCTCATCACCCCGCCGCCTGCGTTTCCTGCTTCATCACCGCTGGTCATCGAATACTTCGCCCCTTTCACCATCGGCATTTGACCATCGGTGGTGACTTTGGACGGCCCACCGGATGTGTTGGAGGCCATGCCGATATTGGGATAGGGAATCGGAATCGGCCCGCCTGGCGTTGGCGTCTTACAGACATCGGGAAACACGGTGCTCATCCCACCGCTGGATTTATGGACGACCCCCTTGCTGTTCGCAAATACTGTCGGCATACGACGCACTCCTTCGCGACTGGCTTTCCCTTACGTCCTCTGACACAAATCCTAATTCGGCATGCCTTGAATGAACGTCACACCCCGTGGCTCACAATCCGATGAACACCAGATCAGAGACGGTCCCTTGAGATAGCCTTTCTGCATGCCCACCGCCGCCAATCCGATCATCAACGGACCCAGCGCCGCGCCAGGATCGCCAAAGCAGTCCGCCGGATGCTCTGTTCGGAAAGTTTCATCAAACTTGTCTTTGCTTCGGAGATAGGCAACGCCCC
>CAYNDW010000936.1:0-2651 GCA_964395375.1 uncultured Cytophagia bacterium | reverse complement strand
TTATCTCAATTCCCCTGGGAACAGGCTGAGGCTATTCCTCCGACCACCACGCCGACCCAGCCGGTCCGGTCCACTCCGATTCCATAATCAACTCGAAAATCGTTGTTAGAAATTCGTGAATCGTTATTGGGATTCGAAGATCGCAATTAAAAAAACTAATTTCAAGCAAAAGTTCACGGGGCTTGACACGGATCGTCTCTCGCTTCAGGCGGGAATCTCCCCCCGTCACCCCCGCGACTCGTCCCTCGTAGTCCGAAGGACGAAGTGGGAAGATGGGAATCCAGACTAAAATCATCAAAACAAACATTGACATAATAAGCTTAATTTTGTATAATTTCATCTGATTATTATCATTTTTGATAATAATCAGATGAAACTATGTTGAAATATCTGATTAACACCGGAAAAACGGTCTTTTCAAGTGAAGATATGGCCAAGATATTCCATATTTCCAATAAGAACTATCTTGCCGTTCTTCTCTCGCGGATGGTAAAGAGAAAAGAGTTGATACGAATAAGAAAGGGCATATATGCTTGTAGTCCAAATTACAACCATCTTGAACTCGCCAATAAATTAAAAAGGCCGTCTTATATCAGTCTGGAAAAAGTCTTATTTGATAATTCAGTTATTTTCCAGGATTATTCAAATAATATTACCTCCGTTTCTAATAACAACTATTCCGAAAGAGTTAACGATACTTTGTATTCCTATCATAAAATTAAAGATGACATCTTAATGAATCCCGTAGGAATCCTTACAGAAAATAGGGTAAGGACTGCTTCAGTTGAAAGAGCTGTTTGCGATACCGTATATCTCACGAAAAATTTTTATTTTGATAATCTTGACGGCATCGATAAAGAAAAGCTTTTAGAAATAAGTAAAATATACAATAAAAGAGTCGTTGCCGAAATAAAAAAATATGTTTGATATAAAAAGACACCGTCATATCCTTTTTGAACTGATCACCAATATCTATCGCTCAGATCTTGGCGCTTTTTTGGGATTCAAAGGAGGTACGATGGCTTACTTTTTCTCCGGTCTTGATCGTTTTTCCGTTGACTTGGATTTTGATCTCCTTAAATCCGATAAAAAAGAAAAAATATTTGCGGAACTTCCTTTAATTCTAAGTAAATACGGGAAAGTGACCGAAAAAACAGACAAAAAGTCGACTTTATTTTTCCTATTAAACTATCAAAAGGGGACAAAAAATATAAAGATCGAAGTCTCAAAAAGAAAAAACAACGAGGAGCACTATATAATTACTAACTTCTACGGAACCGATGTAATTATATTAAAAGAAGAATATGCTTTTGCCAATAAACTCTTAGCTTGTACGCAAAGAAATAAAATCGCCCACCGTGATTTTTACGATGTTTATTTTTATCTGAAAAAGGGTGTTTTTCCCAATAAAGACATTATTGAAAGCGAGTCAAACAAAAAATATGAAGAGTACCTGCTTTACTTAGTCCTATTTATCGAAAAAAATTTGACTAATGAAAATACCCTCCACGGATTAGGTGAACTGGTCAATGAAAAACAGAAATTTTGGATTAAAAATAACTTGAAGAATGAATTGATTAATAGACTGAATTTTTTAATGAAGCACGGCTAACCAACGACTCCCCAGTCGCTAAATGACATGCTTTTCGGGGCAAGCCCACTCAGCAGGAGCCACCAGCAGTTCCACCTACCTGCGCGTAATCGAACACCGCAAAACCGCGCATGACGCGGGGTATAATTCAACCACGAGATAAAAAACCATGCCAGAGATCTCCCGCGTCTTTGGTCTTGTCGCAGAGTGGGCATTGGCGTATCACGCAGAACTAATGGAAAACTGGAAACTCTCCCAAAACGAGACTCCGCCAAACAAGATTGACCCATTGGAGTAAAACCTATGCTAAAAGATATTGTAAAAGTCAAACCGCTGAAAGATTTTCGCCTGCATCTGGAATTCGAAGATGGCACAAAAAAGTGGACGTCAACCCCGAGTGGGGAACCATCTTCTGGCCCAACGGCGCGGACCTCGACCCCGATGTGCTATATAGCCTGGTGACGGGTGAAGAAATTCCAATCCCAGCATCCATCGCAGGCTAACGCGTAAAAATCTCCGATCCTCCACCTACCTTGACTTGATCGAGCATCACAAAGGCACGTTCCGGCTCAGGCACATTCACGGGGAGGTCGGGGCCGGCACCCCTCTTCGGGAAATGAGTCCCCCGCTTCGGGATCAGGGGAATTTCCAGAATTACCCGCAAACGTTTGTCTGCGCGCGGCATATCTATTTCCAGCGCACCAGCGCCAGCCAGCCCCATTCTCACTCCCAACACCTGGCGTGGGCAAAGATGGGAATGGCGCGCACAGGAAACGAACATCCACAGCCCAATCAACCCAAAAAATATTTGTGAACTAAGCTGCGGCGCGTACCCCCCTGCTGCCAGGAGCAGGATGGCCCAGCCAATTTGTGCATCCCCCTGCTGAAATGTATGCATCACCGTCACACCAGTCAACCACAGGCTGAGGGCATAGAGTGGCCAGGGCAGGTACAACGTTAGCCCGGTGGACCAGATGGTGAGGATGCCGGTCATGGCCGGGACGGACAGATACATGCCGGTCAGCAGGAGAACAGGCAGGGTAGCCCAGAGCCAGACGCG
>CAYNDW010000935.1:0-2660 GCA_964395375.1 uncultured Cytophagia bacterium | reverse complement strand
CTTGCTCAAGGGGCAATACTTTACAGAAACGAAACATTACTTCACGACGTCATGTTTTTCGTCATATACATCAACTTCGCCCATGCCAAACCGATGTTTTCCCACATGGTTTTCGAGAGCCCCCCCCCGAAAGAAGGGTTGCTGTCTCCTCCTTAGTGGCGTATGAGTACCGCATACGGAGAACTCCGCATGTACTTCGGTGTTTCACTTCTCGAACCCTGCGGCTTCTTCGCTTCCTTCACTGACGACCATTCTACACTCTCCATACAGAACGAGTTCTCTTCACTGGGCCGGAATAGACTCCGCCTATCTAGGTTCGCGCTGTCACAACACCGACTCGTTTGCTGAGTTTGCGCCTATGACAAGAACCGTCGTTCAACCTCAATATGCGTTTCAGGAATTCGCTGCCGGATTGCACGAACACCGAGAGCCGGTGGCGCTGGTGTCGCATCTCCTCTCAGGCCTGCAGACCTTGGTCCCCACGGATTACAATTCATGGAAGGAAATTACGTTACAGGGGCGTCCACGGGTCACAGGGGCTTTTTCGCCGCAGAACGCGACAGCCGCCTCTCTCCTGCCGGCATTTCAACGTCATGTGAAGGACCACCCTATCTGCAATTACTGGCAGCGCTCCGGCAAGCACGATGGAGCCCTTTCCTGGTCCGATGTGTCGAGCCGATCTGAGTTTGAATCGCTGCCGTTGTACGAGGAGTTCTACCGGCCCCTCGGTATCCACCATCAGCTCGTGGTGGCGCTGGAGGCCCGGCCTTCGCATCTGATCTATGTCGCGCTCAACCGAAACCACGCTCCCTTCACCAATGAGGAGCGGCAGCTGCTTACGGCGCTTCAACCGCATGCCTCGCAGGCGCTTCAGCAGCTTCGCGAACTCCATCGACTGCGCTCCACCCTCGCGTCGTTTGAAACGCTGGTCAACAACTTGAACCAAGGGGTGGTGTGCCTCTCAGCTCAGAATCGGATCAGTTGGGCGAGCACACGCGCCCGCGCCTATTTGCGGACGTACTGGCATAGCGCGCCCAATGCGATCTGTCTGCCGGACACGCTCTTGGCCTGGCTGCTCAAGAACCTGGACGCCATAGGCGCCGGTGGGGCTATCCGAGGACCGCTCATCGTCCAGCGACAGGCCAGCCGTCTGGCTATTCGGCTGTTGGTCGAGAAAAAAGAACGCTATCTCTTTTTTGAAGAGTCGGCCATGCAGCCCGCGTTCGAGGCGTTCAAGAAAGTCGGACTGACGGACCGCGAATCCGAGGTGCTGGGATGGGTCGCTCAAGGCAAATCCAATGACGAGATGGCGGCCACCCTCAATCTCTCCTCGCAGACCGTCAAAAAACACCTGGAACGGATTTATTCGGCGCTCGGCGTGACGCGCCGGACCGAGGCGGTCTTGAAGGCACAGGACATTCTGCGCCGCAGCCGAGAAGGGTAACGGTGCGCCGCGTCTTTCTCACCGCGCTGCTCGTCCTGGCGATCGCGCTCCGCGCACTCGACGTGTCGGCCGCATCGAATCCTCAAAGTTTTTCAGTCACGGTCCCACCGGGGCAGTGGAAATCTGTTCGCTTGCAGAACCTTCCCAAGGACGTCCTGGTCGCGCTTGGCGTGAAATCGGACGGACCGCTCACCGTCGGATTCCTCGATACGCCGGACCAGAAACAGTTCCCTCGGGTCACCCACCCGCTTTTTTGGGGGCAGATCGAATCCAAACTAGGCTTTTCCGTAACAATCCAGCAGCAGGGGGATTATTACGTGGTGCTGGATAACCGGGAGGGGACACTCACACGACAGGTGAGTCTGACGGCTCAGGCGACGCTTGGGGCGGCCGCGGCACAGGCGCTGCTGAATGCGCAGTTGAAAAAGGTGGAACTGCAGCTGCAAGCCCTCGTCCAGAAACTGAATCAGACATTTGTGTTCGATCCCGTCCCTATCCAGGTTAAAACCTGCGATCGCCTGCAGCCGTTTGAGCGAACGGGCAGTTTAACGCTCTGCCTCCAGTATGCCCGACAGCTCATGCAGACGTTTCAAGACAAGACACAGGCCTCCGACGCTCTCGTCTATTCCATGTTTCAGGAAATGGCCCAGCTCTTCCAGTCTCAGTGGGACCTAGAGTCATCTGATTCCTCCACTGATCCCTCCACGATGCTGGACGAGCTGACAACCGTGTTGATGCTCACCTTTCGGCTGGATGCGAACGTGCGCGCCTACTCGCAAATCTTAATCAATCACCCGGCGCTGACCGCCCCGCTCGGACACACATTCAATGATCCTCTCCATCCACTGACCGTCGAACGCGCCGAACGGGTTCTGAAGTGGGCCACAGACCCTACTCTTGTTCACCATTGGCAAGCACAGCTTGTTCCCCATATGCAAACCAAGATGCTCGAGCACCTGAAGGACCATCCGCAACCCTGGTCGGACCAGGCGCTGATGGAAAAGGAATTATCCTCCCGGGTTCAATCTCCGCCGGTCATTCCCCTCACGAAGAAGCGCGAGACTCGCGCGTGATGACCGAGAGGGATTTGTCCTTCTCTCCGGCGTCATGGTATAGTGCGCGACGATTATTATTTCTTAAACAGCTTGTCGGCTATCACCACGCCTAACTTTCTCAGCACATACCACACCGTGGCGGTGTAGCTCAGTTGGTAGAG
>CAYNDW010000934.1:0-2665 GCA_964395375.1 uncultured Cytophagia bacterium | reverse complement strand
CGCGAACGGCTATGGCGGCACCGCGTCGAAATACATGACGGTATCGAGCGGCGGCACTTTCAGCTATATGAATCATCGGATGCTCGTGCCTCCCGGCGCGCTGTCGCAGAACACGGAAATGTTCATCACCGATGTGAGCAGCAACCTCATTCAAGCGAATTACGGCCCGAGCGGCCAGTTCAATCTGCCGGTGACGATTACCATTTCTTACGCCGACGCGGAACTCAGCAGTGTCGATCTTAGAAAAATGACCATTGCGTGGTATGATGAAAAGCTCGGCACATGGGTTGATGTCGGTGGCGTCGTGGACCGGGTCAATCAAACGATTACGGTGGCGGTGTGGCACTTCACGCAATACACGATTTCAACCAAATAAGCATGACGCGAAGATTTTCATCACAGGAGTTCCCCATGCAACGAATGCTAACTTTTCATCGCACAATCCTCGCAAGCTGTTTGCTCGGCTTGCTTTTGATCAGCGGCTGCGGCGAGCAGCAACATCCACAGGCCCCGCTCGGCTCGAAACTTGAAGGTACTCAAGGCGCAACGAGCCTGGGCAAAAAAACGATTGGCCCCAGCATCACCACGAGCAGCGATACCAGGGTAGAGCGGTATGGTCTATTAAATCTGGCTTTAATGCAGACCGAAAATCTGGCGGTTTCGCAATTGGTGAAAGCGAGCGCCGGCGGCACGCTGTATTTGAGTGAATTCAAATTCTACATTCCGCCGGGTTCGTTGGCCAAAGACACGAATATCAGCATCACGATGACCAGTGATAAATACATTCAAGTTGATTTTGGCCCGGACGGCACGCAATTCAACCCGCCGGCCACGATGTCGGTGAGTTATGCGACGGCGAATTTACAAAACACGCAATCGTCAAAACTGTCTATCAGTTGGTTCGATACCGCGACGAATAAGTGGGTCAATATCGGCGGCACGGTCAATCAAAGCACGATGACGATATCGGCGCCGATCTCGCATTTTACCGAATACACGCTTTCAACCAGGTAGCCAGAATGATTGCGCATAACTTTATGCCCACGCCACTTGCATGTTTGCTAACGGCGCAACACGTCGAAGAAGACTGTAATAAAACGTTGCACCGCGTTGGTGTGCCGCGCGAGCAATTTTCGACAAGTATCTGATTTTAGAAAGTTCTTCACATGGCATTCACTAGGGAATGGTTCTTGCCGGTGCTTCTCAACAGGTAACGAAAATGCCCAAGAAAACTATACACGAAAAAAAGAATGCCGGCGAGGATTACAAACCGATCCTTGCAAAATTGGCGACCGTCTTAAAGCAGGCGGAAGCCGGCGTCGAGAACGATTCTGCGGAGTACGTGGACCTCACGTATAGCTTAGAAAAACTGGCGCGAAAGGCCGTTGCCGACGAGAAGACCCAGAAAGGCGCTGCACACTTTAAAGTGGCGGTAAATAAATTGAGACAATTTGCCCAAATCAAGAACGATCAGGCGCAGGATCTTAATCTTTGTTATAGCGCGGGACAAACTTACGCATTGTTGGGGTTGACGCATGAGGCCGCGGACAGTTACGAGCAGGCGCTCAAGCTTAGTAAACAACTGCACGATGATAAATCGCATGCGCGCACCCTGCGCCAGATGGGTAACCTCAAGCTGCGGCAAAGTGAATGGAAAGAAGCCATCGCTTGTTTCGAGCATAGTTATAAGATCTCGCAAGATAACGGCGAGCCGCTGGACGAAGCGTTCGCGTTGAACAGTTTAGCCGCGGCGTATTTTCACACGGCCGCATGGCGCAAAATGGAAACGGCTTGCGAGCACGCCCTCGCCCTCGCGGAAAAGATGAATGACGACGATTTGACCGCGTGCGTCTATAACAATCTCGGGGCGATGTACAATCTGCAAAGCCAATGGGACAAGGCGCTCGTCGCGCTGCAAAAAAGCCAGCCGCTGTTTGAAAAGCTCGGGGACTTGCGCGGTCTGGCTGAAACTTACAACAACTTGGCAACGGCTTATCGCGACAAGGAATTTTGGCACGAAGCCGGCAAGTATTATGCGAAAAGCCTGGAGCTGGCGCGCCAAACCGGCGACGTGGTCGTGGAAGCGCAAGTGACGCTCAATCGCGTCGAACTGTATCTGTTGATGCACGATTTGGACATGGCGGAGAAGCAGTGCCAAATCACCTTGCGCACGTTTCATGGTCTTGATCACAAATCCGGCGAAGCCGATGCCTGCCGTTTGCTCGGCGTGGTTTACACGAGAAAAGAGAATTGGGGCTTGGCGCGAAAGTATCTCGACGAAGCGCTGCAGCTTTACACGCAATATCACAACCGGCTAGGTTTGGCCGAGACCAACAAGAGCTTCGCCGAATTTTGGCGCAGCAAGGGCAACAAGAAATCCGCGCTCAAGCATCTCCAAAAAGCCATTGAGCATTACAAACAACTCAAGGCTCCGCGTGAAATCAAAAAACTGGAGAAGCTAGTGCGAGAGCTTAAAGAGGCAGAGGAGCTTAGGTCTTAGAGGGCATTTGAAAAATCCCATCTTGAGGGGGGTTCGGGGGGTGTCATCGCATTACAAGCCATCAACACAGTACAGATTTGTGGTTTGATCACTCTGCGCTAACGCATTTTTGAGTTTTGAGACCTCACTTGTGCTGGAGAACACCCCCCTAACCCCCCTCAAGGG
>CAYNDW010000933.1:0-2668 GCA_964395375.1 uncultured Cytophagia bacterium | reverse complement strand
AAAAATTGTTTGATGCGATTCATCGCCGCACAGCTTTCGCACCAGGCTTGCCGCAGCCGCACGATTTTTAAAAAATAAATCCACGCGACGAAGCTGAACGTTATGCAAATCGCAATCGTCAACTCTGTTTTGTAATCAAATTCAATCAGCCCTTCTTTGCTATAAACCGCGCCGATCGTGGCCAACACGACGCCGGTGGCGAGCAGAAAATAATTCACCAGCGTGTGGCGATCATTCATGGCCTGCGCCATGGTTTCGCGCACGTACTCGTATTCGTGCAAAGCAATCGCGCGCAGCTCTTCGGAAATATCGCCGTTGCGCGGCGCGGGCGTGAGCGGCGTAGAGCGCGGCGGCGAAGGTCCAAATTTGCTATGCGAATAAAGCACCACGGCATAATAGGCGGATAAAAAAAGCAGCGGCGCAAGTTGCCGCGCATGCGGCGCGAAGATAAAGAAGAAGGCGCCGGCGAGCACGACGAACGCCGGCGTGAGGCCGTAGAATATGATTCGGCTCACCGATTCCTCCCATCCACCGGCGAAGACCTGAGCGCAATCTCGCCCTTGCCATCGATGATCGTGAAGTCTTCATACAAGTTGACCGTGGGGCACACGTGGCGCGGCGCGATCAAAACATAATCGCCGATTTCGAATTGCTCTTCCGCAGGATGCTCCACCACCGTATGCTCCTCGCTGAATGACAGGACTTTCAAACCCGGACGGCTGAACAGTTCAACCTTGCCACTTTCCGCGGCCCAACGTTTATGTCCCAAGTTCAACGTGATGCGCTGCTGGCTGCCGACCTCAAGCACTTGCGCTAGCATCAACGCCGCGATTTCAAAGTTGCCCGGTATCATCTTCTCATAGTTCGAGTCCCACAAAATCCACGTGCCCGGCGAAACTTGCACGAGCGTTTCGTCGTTGCTCTCGTTTAACAGAAATTCGAGATCGAGTTGAAACGTCGGCGAGCCGGCAACGATGATGCGCTTCACTTCGATCTTGCGCGCGCGAAACGCTTGCAGCAATTCGACGAGCTTCGTCATGGCTTCCGCGCTTTCGGTTTTGCGCGTGTGCAAATCGGGAAAGTGAATGTGGCCATCATAGCCGTGCAAGCCGGCAAACTTGAAACAACGTGCGAGCGAGATTTCGTCAAACATTTTAAGCGCGTGCTCAGGCAATACGCCCGTGCGGTGCATGCCCACGTCCACGTCGAGAAAATAATTCCATGAGATCTTCTCGCTTTCGGCCACGCGCTGCAGAATTTGTGCGTGCGCGAGCGAACCGATCTGCACTTGGAATTTCACGGAAGGATGCTGTTTGAGCAAACGCGCGAGCTGCAGGGCGTCGTGCGTGAGCAGGGGATAGGCGACAAAAATATTTTTGGCGCCGGCGTTGACGGCAACTTCAACTTCACGCATCGTGGTTTTCAATGCGGTGAGGCCCGCTTCCACGAGCTTGCGCGTGAGCCAGGTGGATTTGTTGGTTTTGATGTGCGGGCACAAATGGCGAAAGCCGGAGTCGGGCGCAATGGTTTCTAGGTGTTGCCGCATGTGCGCCAGATTGCGCGTTACGCGGTCTTCAAACACGAGCAAGCGCGGCGTGGCGATTTTCTCCGGCTCGTTGATGTGGTAAGGCGCTTGGGAATGGAGATGAAAGAGCGGCATGAGTCAGCTCTCGGGTGAAAGGTGAGCGGCTGGAATTGCGCAACGTTTGTTAATGGAAAGATAAAAAACTCTCACTCGATTGCAAGGATTTCCATTTTCGTAAGTGGGCTTTCAATTTTGCTATGCGCGTGTGACACTTGGCCTTTTTCAGTTTTCGCGTTCGAACCAAAAGCCTCGGCGTGATGAGAAATTTCAAGCAGCAATCTAGACCCAGAAGTTTTAGCAAGCGGTGGTATCGTTCTTGCCGAGAGTAAGAGCGCCCATGTGGAGCGATTGTCCCAATCAATTTGCAGCACCGCACATTTGGAAACGGATTTCAGCTTATGCCTGTTGCTATCCAGCGCACTTCAAGGATGAAGCTGCTCAGGCTTTTTACTTCTCTGCTGGCTTTTGGTTTATTCTTCTCGCCGTGCAACGCGCTCGCGCAAAGGCAGGTGTTGTTCAATCCGGCTGCGGCTTCCAATCTCTGGCTCGGCAGTTTGAATCCGGCGGCAATGTCGTTTCAGCAAACGCGTTTGGTGCTCGGTTCGGAAATATTGCACGCGGGCTTTGTGCCTGAACGCGCGTTCGGCTTGAATGAACATCGTTTGCATCTGGCATTTCCCTACGTGCTCCCGCTGGCTTTCGCTTTCGGAATTGACGGACGCTCGTTTCAGGCGCAAATTTACTCCGAGCTTGAAACCAATCTGTTAATCAGCAAAAAATTTTCCCCTCAACTCGCGCTCGGCGTGAAGTTGGGCTTTGCAAGCCGTGCGTTTGACCGCAGCCAGTTTACGCGAGTTGATCCGAACGATCCGCTCTTGCAAGGCAACGGCGCGCGTCGCGGCACGCTGAATATGGGCGCGGGGTTGTTTTGGAAGCGCGGCCCTCTCACTGCGGGCGCGAGCGTCGATTATGTGAATCAACCAAATCTCGGCGTTGCTGCGAAAGCGCGATTGCCGCGCTTCAGCGCAATGGGACTGAGTTATGATTTGGGTTTGTTCGCGCCGAGTTTAACGTGGAATCATG
>CAYNDW010000932.1:0-2688 GCA_964395375.1 uncultured Cytophagia bacterium | reverse complement strand
ATGATGCCGATCGCGATGAGTTGCACGCCGCCCAGAAAGAGCACGGCGGCGACAATGGTCGTGAAGCCGGCCACCTTGATCTCGGCAAAGGAACTTTGCGGCAGACACCACGCCAGGATGCGTAGGATCACCAGTACTGCCGCGTAGCTGATGCACAGGAAACTGACGATCAGACCCATGAACAGGCTAAGGCGTAACGGCACGTAGCTGAACGAGAACAGCCCGTCGGCGGCGAGTCGGATCAGCTTGGCGAAACTCTGTCGGGGTTGACCGTCGCGCGCGGGCCGCTCGTACGTAACCGACGTGCGCCGGAAGCCGACATACGACCGCAGCCCGCGCAGGTAGCGGTGCCGTTCGGGCATCTGTCGCAGCACGTCCACGGCGCGGCGGTCGAGCAGCGAGAACAGGCCGGCCTCGCCCTTTTCGTTGAGACTGGACATGCGGCGAAAGAGCCAGTGAAAGAACCGCGTGGCCACTCGGCGCGACCAGCGCTCGCCGCGGCGCGATCGTTCGGCCACGACGACGTGAAAGCCCTCCTGCCATTTCGCGAGCATTTCGGGCAGCAGCTCGGGTGGATCCTGCAGATCGGAGTCCATCAGCACGACCGCGTCGCCTTCCGCCACCGCCAAACCCGCCTGGACCGCCGCCTCCTGGCCGAAATTGCGGCTCAGCCGCACCGCCTTGACTCGCGAGTCGGCCGCGTGCAACGCCTCAAGCCGCGCGAACGTCCCGTCACGCGACCCGTCATCGACGATCACGATCTCAAATTCGGTTCGGGATGGCCCCAGCGCCGACGTGACCCGTCGCACGAACTCGCCGATCAGATTCTCTTCGTTGTACGCCGGGGCGACGATGGAAAGTTTGGGCATCAGAGGGTTCAGGGTTCGGGGTTCAGGTGTCGGACACGGCCGAGCCGAACAGTCCGATTCGGGCGAGTCCATCCAAACATGGTAACCGATCAGTGGAGTAAAGATGGTAGCGAGTGGCTGACCGCCTAGGTGCGGGGCCGATATAATCATTAGATGTGTAAGAACCGTACGGTCGCCGGCGACCGTTCGGTTTCCAAGCACTACTGCGGCTCGGTCCTTGAACCCTGAACCCCGAACCCTCTCATGTCCGACTCGGACCCAAAAACACGCGACACCCGCTGGGACTTGGCCGCCGAGACCATCGCGGTGAAGATCCGCTGGTTCGGGGTGATCATCGGGCTGTTGCTGGTCGAGACACGCTCGGAACTCGTGGCGAACCCGACCGCATTGCGCTGGATTCTCGCCCTCGGGGCGGCGTACGCGGTTGTGGATACGTACTTCAGTTTGCGGCGGCGCGTGTTCCTCGAGCGGCTGCCGCTGCTCGTGTCACTCCTGGAGGCCGTGTTTATCGGCCTGTTGTGCCACTTCGATAGCGGACTCGACAGCTCGTTCCGCTACTACTACATGATGTCGCTTGTCTCGTGCGCGATCCGCTACGACCGCCGCAGTACCTATCTGACCTGCCTGCTCCACTGCGTGAGTTACAGTGCCCTGTTGGTGGAGCGACCGGATTGGGACACGGAACTTGGCTGGACCTTCGCCTTGACGTTGATCGTCATGCTCTGGGTCACGTGGGCCAGTGCGTCGTTGTCGGACCTGCTGAAACGAGCCCAGCGAGACATGGAACGGCTCAACCAGGCACTTCAGGAAAACCAGGCCTTGCTGGAGCACCGCATCGAACAGCGCAGCCGCGACCTTCAAGAGGCCCAGGCCAGCCTGCTGCACCAGGAAAAGATGGCCGCGTTCGGTTTGCTCGCCGCCGGCATTGCTCACGAGGTCGGCAACCCACTGGCCTCGATCAGCTCGCTCGTGCAGATGCTCGCCCGGCGGCACACCGATGAGTACACGCAAGAGAAACTCGCGCTGGTCGAAGGTCAGCTCACTCGCATCCAGGGTACGCTCCGCGAGCTAGTCGATTTCTCTCGTCCCGCCACGCGCGTGATGACCCCGACCAACCTGAATGATGCGATGGAAGAGGCCCTGAACATCGCGAAGTACTACAAGCGAACGAAATCGAAGACGATCGCGACCGACTACGCCCCCGACCTCCCGCCGATTCAGGCGGTGCGCGATCAGCTCGTGCAACTGTTTTTGAATCTCGCCCTGAACGCGATCGACGCCACGGACAAAAGCGGTCGCATTCGTTTGAGCACGTGCCTGATCGATGGGCAGATCGAAGCCCGAGTCGCCGACAATGGCCAGGGCATCCGGCCCGACGACCGCGCGAAGATTTTCCAGCCGTACTACACGACCAAAGACACGGGCACCGGCCTGGGTCTCTTTGTCAGCCGCAAGATCGTCGCCGACCTGGGAGGCACGATCGACTTCGACTCCGTGCCGGGCCAGGGAACCACGTTTGTCGTTCGCCTGCCCGTACCCGTCCCCAAGCCGCTCGTCGCGCCGATGAAGGTCGATGAACCGATCCTCGCGGTCCAATCTCGTTGAGGGTGTCGAGTAATTCATGGGAATGCTCTGGGCCAAAATGAAGCTGACCGCGCCGAGCACCCTCGGTGGCCGGTTCAAGCCGCGACCGCTTGGCGGCGCGAGTGCAGCTCTCAAAGAGACGATCGAGCACGCGGAACCGAAGTTGCGCCGCTACGAGCGCCTGGCGGCTCTGTACCACGAGTATGCCCGTGGGTTCTGTCCCGACTACGTGGCA
>CAYNDW010000931.1:0-2695 GCA_964395375.1 uncultured Cytophagia bacterium | reverse complement strand
CGGCGAGCGTGAGTTTCGGCGCGGCGGGCTGTTGGGCCCAGGCCGAGCTGATCATCACGGTGAGGGTGAAGGACCAGAGGATAACGGCGAGGCGGGCGGGAATGGGTCGCTTCGAGCTTTGCATGGCTTGTCCTCTCAGGCAGGTGGGAAACGAATCTTGGTAGGCCACAGGCAGCAGGCCAGCCTAATGTTCACGTGCAAGGATACCAAAACCGCGGCACGATGGGGTAATGAAATCCCTGGACTCCGATTACTTGACACCGGCATTTTCTTTCGATGAATTGACAGAAGACATCCGCGGACAAGTTCGCTAAAGTTGTATTGCTAGCCTGAGTGAACGGACGAATCGTCTTCGGACCCCGACCGCCGACCGCGGTGCATCTGCGTTGTATCTCTTCACGCTGCGGTGCTTTCAACCAGGCTCTCGATGTGAGATTTGAGTCATGGTCCAACCCGATAGCCGACTACTCGGCCCCATCATGTGGGTGCGTGGCGCGTTCATCGCGATCTTGCTCGTCATATACACGGCCTTGTGGCACACCTGGAGCACTTGGGCGGTAGACCCTCGGTTTTCGCAGTTCGGCATAATGGCTGGAATCCTCGCGGCCGAGGCGGTCATCAGTGGCGCGTTGTATTTGGTCCTCAGTCCGAAGCGGAGCGCGCTGCCGGTGCACCTCAGTCTACTGATCGACACGGTGACTACGACCGGCCTGATCATGTGTACGGGCTACACCGGCAGCTATTTTCAATTGTTCTACGTGTTGATCGTCTTGGCTGCGGGGTTGCTGTACGGTCAATCCACCGGAATCAAATATTTTCTGTTCATTTCGCTGGCGAACGTCGCGGCGATCGGATTAGACCTCCTGGATCCGCTCGCGCGAAACGTGGGGAGACAGACAGGCGATTCCACCATGATCGCGCGGGCCTTGCCGTACATCGTCACGGGAGTGGCGATGCCACTGGTTGCGTTCCCGATGCTCCTGGTCCACAAGCTGACCAACCGCGGACGCTACCTGGAAGCACTCTACGAGAATATCAGCGATGGCCTGCTCATCCTGGACGACGTCGGCCGGATTGTCGAGGTGAACGGTCGCGTGGCATTGATGACCGGAATCGCGCGGAACGAACTGATCGGAACGCCGCTGGAGTCGCTGGTCGCGATTGGAGAGGGTGGCGCGTCGGTGATTCAGAATCAACTCCGGCAGTGTCTGGCCGGCGAACCGGTTTCGTTCGAGCTGTTGTTCGAACGAAATGACGCCGAACCACTGCCGGTCGAGATCAATGCTCAACTCGTCACGGGATTTTCGCCGGGCCGCGTGCAGGCGTTCGCCCGAGACATTTCGGCGCGACGGATGATGGAAGCGGAAATCCGCCGCCAAAACGAAGAGTTGCGGCGAATCAACCAGGAATTGCAGGTGGGTCGCGATCTGGCGCTAAACGCGAGTCGGCTGAAGAGCCAGTTCCTGGCCAACATGTCGCACGAGCTGCGCACGCCGCTCAATTCGATTATCGGGTACACCCAGTTTGTATTGGATGATCAGGAACGGCCGGTGACCGGCGACCAACGTGAAGACCTTGGCCGCGTGCTCAAGTCGGCCCGTCATCTGTTGGACCTGATCAACGGTGTGCTCGACTTGGCTCGCATTGAATCCGGTCGCGAGTCGGTTTCGATCTCCAGGTTCACGCTGTCGGACCTGATGGACAGTGTGATCGACGCGGTGACGCCGATGGCCAAGGGCAAAGGTCTTTCGGTCGATTGCCGTTTCGAAGACGTGCTTCCGGAACTGCAAACGGACGAAAAGAAGTTGCGGCAAATTTTGCTCAATCTGCTGGCCAACGCGGTGAAGTTTACGGAGCACGGGTCGATTCGAATCGACTGCCAGCGCGATGGGGCTGATTTCGTGCGCATCGTCGTGCGCGATAGCGGGATTGGAATTCCATCGGAGCATCTCGACGACATATTCAACGAGTTCCACCAGGTAGACCCATCGATTCACAAGCAGTATGGCGGAACGGGCCTGGGATTGGCGATCGTGCGGCGGTTGGTCGAGCTGCTCAAGGGCGCGATTCAGGTGGAGAGCAGTATCGGCGAGGGTTCGACCTTTACCGTGGTCGTGCCGCTCACGCTGTCGTTGACGCATGATGCGACGGGCAAATCGACGGTCATCCCGGTTCGTTCGGCGGAAGCCAAAGAGGGCGCTGCGGACCAGGTCGTTGTGTTTCCTGACGTGCCGGAATCAGTGGCGGCCGACTCATGAGCGATCCGACAACCCGAACCAAGCGCGTGTTGGTGGTCGAGGACCATCCGGATAACCGAGCGCTCGCCTGCAAGGTGCTGCGCCGCGCGGGATTCGAAACGATCGAGGCCGATCGTGCCGAGCAGCTAGGGGCCCTGGTGGCGTCGGAGCGGCCAGACCTGATACTGATGGACATCGAGCTTCCGGGAGAAAGCGGCTACGAAGCCGTACAGCGGCTCAAGGCCGATCCGGCGCCGGCGGCGATTCCGGTGATCGCACTAACGGCCTACGCGATGGACGACGACCGCCAGCGCTGCTTCCGGGCCGGCTGCTCGGATTATCTGTCGAAGCCGATCGACATCGCGTTGTTTCTGGAAACGGTTCGTAAGCACTTGTCGCTAGGGGAACGCCTGACGGAAAGACATGCCCGCAACTGCAGACACAAAACCTTCAGGTGC
>CAYNDW010000930.1:0-2722 GCA_964395375.1 uncultured Cytophagia bacterium | reverse complement strand
CCTGCGACCTCTTGCACCCCAAGCAAGCGCGCTAGCCAGGCTGCGCCACGCCCCGAGTTTTCGCGTAGTGCATTCGCACCACGTTGGGGCTATTGTTGTGCCTGCGGTCAGAACTGTCAATTGGAGCCCAAAGGAGCGACGATCCGAGATGCTGAACTTTGGGGATCGACTGGCCGATGAAGTCCAGCGGAAAAAGACTCCGGCGATCGTGGGGATTGATCCGCGGGCAGACCTGCTGCCGCGATCGATCGTCGCACGGCACGGTTTGGGGGAGGGGGCATCGAAACGGATATGGGCCGCGGCGCTGGAGGAATTTTGTTCGCGAGTGATCGACATTGTAGCGCCGTTCTTGCCCGCAGTGAAATTTCAGAGTGCATTCTTCGAGCAGCACGGGGCGGCGGGCGTCGCGGCGCTCGAAGGGCTGATGCGCAAAGCCCGACGGCTCGGGTTGGTCGTGATTCTGGACGCAAAGCGTGGGGATATTGGTTCCACGTCCGAGGCGTATGCGGAGGCTGCGTTCGGCAGGTTGGCGGATTTGCAGGCAGCGGGCGGCACGAGCGACTGGGCGGCCGACGCGCTGACGGTCAGTCCGTATCTCGGCAAGGACAGTTTGGAACCGTTCCTGAAGTGCGCGCGCGACGCCGGCCGGGGGCTGTTCGTGCTGGTGCGCACGAGCAATCCGGGCTCGCGAGACCTGCAGCATCTTTCGAGTGTCGAGGCGAGCCGGCCGATCTATCGGCACGTGGCGGATTGGGTTCGTGAGTGGTCGCAGACGACGCGCGGAACGGCTGGCTACGGTTCCGTCGGTGCGGTCGTCGGCGGAACGGCGGGCGACCAGATCGCGGAATTGAGAGCCGCGATGCCCGGCACGTGGCTGCTCATTCCGGGCTACGGTAAGCAGGGAGCGACGGCGGCGGATATCGCGTCCGCGTTCGACGAGCGCGGGCTCGGGGCGATCGTGAACAACTCGCGAGGCATCTTGTTCCCGAAAATTGACGGCGATCCAGATGCTCAGGGCGCGTGGGAGCGGGCGGTCGAAGCGGCACTCAAACGGATGATTGACGATCTGGCGCAGAATACTCCGGCAGGTAAGCTGCGAACCGGTTAACGCGCGAATTGGACCGGCCAGAAAAGGAATACCCGCCCCTGAGCTTGCCTCAGGGGTTCAACGGCTTCTGCGCTACTTACGCTGGCAAGTAGCGCATAGGCCGCTGAACCCCCGACACGAGGCCCGGGGCGTGGAGTGGTTTCCGCATGCGGATTATTCACCGATCAGAACGATACGCGGGTGAATCGTTCGGCCCACCGCATCGACCTGACCCACGGCCACGACTTGGCCGGTGGCATCGGCGAGGGCGCACTCGCTTCCCGCCAGGAGTTCTTGTTCAATCGTCGAAGCCTCGATCGGACGACCGTGCCGTAGGTTTTCGAGTTGTCCGGCGGGCACCTGGACGATCGGCAATTCTCCGACTGTGTCGGCGGCTGGTCGCAGGGCGTGAAGCGCGCTAGAACGGGTCAGCTCGTCGAGGCTGAGGGCTTCTTCCAAACGGAATGCTCCGATTCGAGTTCGAACCAGCCGCGTCATTACGGCTCCGCAGCCGAGTTCATCCCCGATGTCGCGAACGAGCGACCGCACGTACGTGCCCGAACTGCATTCGATTTCCAGATCGGCGTCGGGAAACTCAAATTGTGTGCAGTAGAGTCGCGCGATGTGGGCCGGTCGTGCCACCAGTTCGAATGCCTGTCCGGCCCGAGCCAGTTCGTAGGCCCGGCGGCCCGCGACGTGGACGGCGGAATGCTGCGGCGGTACTTGCAGGATGTCGCCGCGAAATTTCGCCAGGCACGACTCGAACGACTCGCGCGAGAGCGCCTCGGGGATCGGCACCGGTTTGACTTCGCTCTCCAGATCGTGCGTCTCGCTGCGCTGACCTAGGCGCAAAGTTGCCTGGTACACCTTCCGCATCCGCTGCACGTACGGAATCAGCCGCGTTGCCTTGCCAAGACACACGACGAGCACGCCGGTGGCCATCGGGTCGAGCGTGCCGGCGTGGCCCATTTTGATCCGCGGTAGCAGCGACGCGACGCGATCCAATGCCTGGCGGGAACTGATCCCCGCCGGCTTGTCGAGCACCAGCACGCCGGAAACCTGATTCTTCATCGCGGAATTCTCGCCGGAAGCATTGTCTTATGCGACCCCGGCGGATTATAGGAAGGACTTGAAAAGCCGGTCAAACCGTGGCGACAGGCGGCTCGCCTGTCGGGCGCTGAAAACTACGCAGGCGAGCCGCCTGCACCACAACAGGACAGATGCGATGACGACGACCCTCGCAGAACAACTGGCCGCGTATGCCGCGCGGCTGCGATTCGAAGATTTGCAGCCGGCAGTGGTTCACGAAGTAAAGCGGCGATTGATCGATTCGTTCGCTTGTGCGCTGGGAGCGCTCGGGGCCGACGCACCGACGATTGCCGCTCGCGTCGCACGTCGCGCGACGTCGGAACGGCCGGCGACGCTGATTGCCGGTGGGAACAGCATCGCGCCGCTGGCCGCGTTTGCCAACGGCGTGCTGGTACGATACCTCGATTTCAACGACACGTACCTCTCGAAAGAGCCCGCCCATCCAAGCGACAATCTGCCGGCGGTGCTCGCTGCCGCCGAGATCGCCGGCCGCAACGGCCGCGACGTGATCACGGCCGCGGTGCTCGCGTATGAGGTGCAATGCCG
>CAYNDW010000929.1:0-2723 GCA_964395375.1 uncultured Cytophagia bacterium | reverse complement strand
GATTGCGGCGGTGTTGGGGCTGGTGCAGCGGGCGCTGGAGCAGCAGGAGCGGCTGCTTCGGCTTACCGCCGGACTGAAAAAGACGCTCCTGCACCAGCTCTTCACCCAAGGCCTCCGCGGCGAACCCCAAAAACAGACGGAAATCGGCCCGGTTCCGCAGAGTTGGGAGGTGGTGCCGCTCGGCTCGCTGGCAAAAGTCGGCAACGGCTCGACGCCGAAGCGTGATAATGAAGGCTATTGGCAAGGCGGCATGATTCCGTGGCTGAACAGCGCAAAAATTCACGAGCGGTTCATTACGGAGGCCGACCAATTCGTGACCGATCTCGCCGTCAAAGAATGTCATCTCCCGCGCGTGAAGTCCGGCAGTCTGCTCGTAGCGATCACCGGGCAAGGTAAGACGCTGGGAAACACTGCGCTCGTATCCTTTGAAACCTGCATCAACCAACACCTCGCCTACGCTCAGTTCACCACGCCCAGAGTCGTTCCTGAGTTCGTCCTATGGTTTATGCAGACTCGATATGACCATCTGCGATCAATCAGCCAAGCAGGTGGAAGCACCAAGGGCGCACTGACCTGCGGCTACCTCAAAACGTATCCTGTTCCTGTTCCGGCACTGGATGAACAGCACGAAATTGCCGCTGTGTTCGCCGCTCTGGATCGGAAAGAGAAAGTCCACCAGCACAAACACACCGCGCTCACCGCCCTGTTCCGCACGCTGCTGCACCAGTTGATGACGGCGCAGATTCGGGTCCATGCCCTCGACCTGCCGGAATTGGGGAACTCCATTGGGTATAGATTATGAGAATCGCACGAATCAAGATCAATAACTTCCGTGGCATCAGCTATGCGGAGTTATTGCTGCCCAAACACGCGGTGTTGGTTGGGGACAACAACACCTGCAAATCCACCGTCCTTGAAGCTATCGATCTGGTGCTCGGACCCGAGCGACTAGCCCGGCGCCCACCGATCGACGAGCATGATTTCTACGCGGGTAAGTATATCGGAAGTGATGAGAACCCTGTTTCGATAGCGATTGAGGTTGTGGTTGTCGGCTTGACCGAAGAACAGGCGCGCCACTTCAGAAACAACCTCGAATGGTGGGACGAAAGCACGAACGCATTGCTTGACGGCCCGCCGCCCGAACGCACCGATCAACCAGCCGTCGTCTGTGCCTTGCGCGTTGGCTTCACTGGGCTCTACGACAAAGAGGAGGACGACTTCACAGGCAGCACATACTTTCTTTCACCCACACTCGAAGATGGCAGTTGCACTATATTTAAGACCTCCGACAAACGCCTTTGCGGCTTCTTATTTTTACGAACGTTACGGACAGGTTCGCGGGCACTCAGCCTCGAACGGGGCTCCCTATTGGACATCATCCTGCGTTTGCAGGATAAGCGGTTGGACATGTGGGAAGATGTGTTGAACCAACTGAGAACGCTGGCGGTGGCAGAGAATCAAGAGTTGGGCATCACGGCTATCCTTGAAAGCGTGCAGAGTGCAGTTCGGTCCTTCGTTCCCTCCGACTGGGCAAATAACCCACGTATTCGGGTTTCCGATCTCACCCGCGAGCATCTCCGGAAGACTCTCACCGTCTTCATGGACACAGGAGCCAAACGCCAAGACGACACCGAATACGCCGCGCCATTCCAGCATCAAGGCACAGGGACTATTAACATTCTGGTTTTGGCACTTCTGTCGATGATCGCGAACCTGAAACAGAATGTGATCTTCGCGATGGAGGAGCCTGAGATTGCCATTCCGCCACATACCCAGAAGCGGATCGTTGACAGCGTAAGAAAAATGTCAGCCCAAGCTCTTTTCACATCTCATTCCCCTTATGTTCTGGAGGAGTTCCCACCTTCGCAGGTGTTACTTCTCCGCCGAGTGAACGGGGTGCTACATGTAACACCGACGACGCTGCCGCCGATGGTTAAATCGAAAGCCTACCGGTCGGAGCTTCGCAAGCGATTCTTCGAGTGCTTGCTGGCAAGCAGGATTTTGATCGTGGAGGGACGGACTGAATATGATGCCTTCCCCGTAGCCGCGCGGCGCTTGCACGAGTTGGAAAGCGGCCGATTCAAGACGCTAGAAAGCCTTGGCATCGCAGTGATCGATGCGCAGACGGATTCACAGATCGCGCCATTGGGAGCGCATTTCGTAAGCCTGGGCAAAACCGTGTTTGCTGTCTTCGACAAGCAAGACCCTGCCGCGAAGGCTGAGATAGATGCCGTCTCGATGCACGTCTACGAAGGACCAGAGACGTCATTCGAGAACATGTTATTGAACGGCACTGCGGAAACCGCTCTTCGTCGATTCGCACTCTCAGTCGTGGTGGACAACCGCTGGCCGAGTCACCTGATGGCAAAGAAGCCAACTGACACCATGACATTGGCTGATCTGCGAGATGCACTCAGCGATTACCTGAAGAAGTTCAAGGGATCGGGAGAGGCAGCCGATCTTCTCGCCCAGTGTGATGTCGCAGAAATGCCATCCTTTATCGTCAAGACTTTGGAGGCCATCCAGTTGATGGTAACTCCTCCCGTCCCAGCTGAGACTAAAGCCGGGGGGGACCAAGCATCGGCTGAAGAATTACCCCCAACCGACTGACTGAATCGGAAGCGATCATGATTGGTCTGTCGCCTGATAAGACCCAGTTGTTGGACTGCGATTCCCCCATATTGGTGTTGGGCGGGCCTGGTTCCGGCAAGACGACGATTGCT
>CAYNDW010000928.1:0-2736 GCA_964395375.1 uncultured Cytophagia bacterium | reverse complement strand
GGTTCCCTTCGGGAATGACAAAAGCGACATAGTCAGACGTGCGTGGGACGCAGCGTTTCCTGCGGAAATGGCAATGGCGACAAGTCGAATTCAACATGAAACCATCAAGCATCCTCTTTTTTTTCCTTGGCTTTTTGAGCCAAACAGCATTCGCCCAGCAAATCCTCATTGACCAACCGGTGCAAGCCGCCGACCTGGTCTTATTTCCACACATCTCCGACACCACTAAATACTACTACCTCCCCAACCAAATCGCCCTCGGCACGGACAAAGCCACTGGGGGCCCCCAATTTTCCTTCCTCCGTTGGGTCGAAAACGTCAAATCCAGCGGCGAAGAAAGCCGCCGGGAAGGGGAGGGTGGCGGCATCGTCCATTGCCTCGTCGGCTTGGAAGTGACTGACGAGCAAATCAAAGAAGCCGAGGCACAATTGAAAACCAAATCCCGTCGCTCCGGCGCAACGATTGCGGGGCCCGTCATTTTCAAGGATGGAAAATTCACCCTCATTTCGTCTGCGATGGACGAAAACGGCGGCATGGCGAAGAAGGTCATCGGCATCGGCAAAGCCCCCGTTTTCGAGGGAAACAAAGCAGCCGTCTCCATCATCCTGACCAAACAAGGCTCGAAAATCCTCTGGGAATCTTGCAAGACGCCGACGCCCGATTTGAGCTTTTCCTTCCAAATGGATTTCAGCGGCTACCGCTCACCCATCAAGGCAAAAATCGAAGTGGATTGGGACAAAGTTTATGACCACAAGGGCTGGAAGCTCGGCGCAAACATCAACACGCCGTACATCGCCCTCGGCGCAGAAATCAAAAGCGCATTGGATGAATTGAAGGAGCAAGGCGCAATCAAAGTCACCTACCTGGGCGGCGACGACAAGTTCGAAGCCATCATTGATGCGGCTTACAAGAAGCTTTTGGATGCCATGTTCGAGCCATTTCGGATGCCGGAAAGTGGCGGCGCCGACCCGCAAATGGCGCAGATGCTCCAGATGGTCAACATGTTCCAGCAAAGCGCCAATGCGAACAATGCCAACAACGCCAACAAGCAGCAGGGCGCTACCAAAGCCAGCCCCTTCACGGTCAATTTCGCCTACGAAATGAAGAAGCAGCGCAAAACGGGCAAGTACGTGATTGACCTGAGCAAGTCCACGATGGAAACCATTTCCTTCCGTTTCGACGAAAACGTGGGCGGCAAAGTCGCCAAATGCAAGCCCTGCTTCCGCCAAATCAACCTCGACGACCCGCTCTTCCGCCAGCGGGAAGTGATGGTTTCGGTGGATGGATTGAACGCCAGCCAGTTTAATAAGTACGTCAATTTCGCCACCGTCAGCCTCAAAAAAGTGCATGGCGGCGACCAACTAAGCACCGACGAGGTGCGCATCGGCGCAAAGGAATTTGCCGACGCCGGCAATGTTTTCCGCCTGCTCTACGGCTGGAAAGACAACGCCGACGCTGTTCGGGACAGCTTTCTGCGCTACCAATACAAAGTGCAATGGAGTTTTTTCGGCGACCATGCGGTGACGCAAGATTGGAAGCAGACCGACCAGATGGGCATCAATCTCGCCCCGCCATTTCACCCCATGCAAGTCAGCGTGGAAGCTGACCCTGCTTTGCTCAAGGAGCAAGACATACGGCTCGCTACCGTCAAGTTTTTCTACGACTACGGCGGCGGCGAAAAAGTGGAAGCCGTCACCCTGAAAGGCGGCGACCAGGCAACGGCGCAGTTGGCGGAGTTCATGCTGAAAAATGGGCAGTACGATTTTGAATACGAGGTGACTTGGCGGCTGAAAGGCAATCGGAGCTTAAGTTCTGGCAGGAAAAAGTCTTCGGACACCTTATTATATGTTGACGAAATACCTGCGGATGCAACCGAGGTGAAATAGCGAGAGTGCAAACCGTCCCGCAGGGACGCAACATCGGTAGCAATCAGCGACACCCAACCTTATCCCGTCTCGTAGGGACGCAACATCGGTAGGACACGCCCCACCCCAACCTTCCAGTCCCGTAGGGACGAAACAAAATTGATGTTTCGTCCCTACGGGACTGGAAGGTTGGGGTGGGTTGCGTGTCCTACCGATGTTGCGTCCCTACGGGACTGAAAATCAACATCTTCAGATGAAAGCAGGCATGAAAAATCTAATCATCGTCTTTGCGCTGGCTGCAAATTGGCTGAACGTACAAGCCCAGGACGAGCTAAAACCAGCCAACGACGCCGTCGGCTCCATCGGCTCCATTTTCGGCGGCGACGACCAGGTGACCAAAGTCCGCCTCATCGCCAGCGCCGAACGCAGCCTGACCGTCAGCGTGGAGTTCAAAGGCTTCAAGGACAAAAAATACAAGCTGCGTGGCAACATCCTCAACGGCGCAAAGAAGCCGCTCAAGGAAGTGCCGACCGTGGAAGTGGACTTGCCCGCCAACGGCAATTCGGCGGATTTGACTTTCAAATTTCAGCCGTCGAAAACGGCTGCCGTGCCAACGGTGATGTCGAAATACCTGGCAGTTTCAATCGTCGAAGCAGAAAGCGCCTTGTCGGATTTGGACAAAGCCCTCGGCGGGACAGTGAGCCTGAGCGGCTCGGATTTCATGTATCATTTGGAAAAACAATGGCGGGCGGGCGGCAGCGAGAGCATGGTTGTCACCGTGAAACTGACGCCGTTCAAAAGTGCGGCGAGCATCAAGCAGTAGGCGCCTTTTGGAGAGAGGTATTTTTGAGAAAAAATGTAACTGTTTAGC
>CAYNDW010000927.1:0-2741 GCA_964395375.1 uncultured Cytophagia bacterium | reverse complement strand
GCTCGGCGGCCGACCAGGCCGCCAAGCTGGCGGAAGAGCAGCGGTCGCTGGCACAGCAGATCAAGCCGTGCGACACCGCCGTACACCGTCAGGCGGCCGAGCAAGAGCGGCAGCTTCGTGGGAAGTTCGATCAATTCCGTAAGGAGCAAGCTCAGGCCTGCCAGCGCGCAGGCGGTCAAACCGCCAGCGCCGAGACGGCACTCGGCGCGGCCGCCGAGGCACTCGATCAACTGGCGGCCAATCACGACAACCCGACACACCAAAAGGCCAACCGCGCGGCAGCCGACGCCACCAACGCGCTCCAGCAACTGGCCAACTCGCTGCGTCAGCAGGCGGCAAATCAGCAGATGGCGACGGCGAATCAAATGCAACAGGCACTCGACGACCAGATCAAGTTCCTGGAGAACCTGGAACAAAACCCTGACGGCGCGACGCAGGAACAACTGGACCAAGCCGCGAAGAACATGCAGGCGACGACGGACCAGATCAAAAAGATGGCGGAAGATCCGGCGACCCGCGAGCAATTCAGCGATGAGCTGCGCGAGGCGCTGAGCGATGAAAACAAGGAGCGGCTCGATAAGCAGTGACAGGGGATTTGCGGGAGCCCCGCCGGCGGCGGGCGCAAAGCGGCGGCAGGTGCGGCCAAATCGGGACTGCAGCAAGTTAGTCAGGCGATGCAATCCGGCCGGCCCGGTCCGGTCCGGCAATCCGGCTCGAATGATCCGCTCGCGACCGACGCAGCTCAGGCACTTCAGCGTGCCCGGCAACAACTGCAGAGTCTGATGCGCAACGCACAGGGCGGCCGACCGAACCCGGTGGCCCAGCGGCAACTGCTGCGCGAGGCGATGCGGAACATGCAGACCGGAATGGCCCCGACGGGCCGCGGGGCACCGCCGAATGATTCCGTATCGGCCATGCAGCGGCAGCTCGAAGAAGAAAAGACGCCAATCGATTTCGATCTGCTGCGCAGGTTGCTCGCTCAGTTGGACCGCGTGCAGGTGGAACGCATCGTCGAGCACGAATCGGACGAGAAGCCGAGGGTCACGCACCTCGACCCGCAAAACTATCCGCCGGGTTACCGCGACTGGATTCAGCGATACTTCCGCCGGCTGGCGGAATCACCGTAGAACGGAATTCATTCCGTTAGGTCTTGGACAACGAAATCTGGTAACGGAATAAACTCCGTTCTACTTTGCGGCATTCACTCCATGAGTTATGTGGTGTTCGAGTTTCCCGCCGCGCTTTACGTCGGCCTGCCCGCCGCGGTAGCCTTGCTCGGATGGTTCGGCTACCAGAGCTACCGGCGCGGCGAGTCGCTCGCACGGTGGGTCACGTCACTCGTGCTGCGCGGCATCGCACTGATGGTTCTGGTCCTGCTCGCCGCGAGGCCGGCGCGAGTCGATGAGGAGTCGAAAGAGCCGCCGCGCCGCGAGCTTTGTGTGCTCGTCGATCGCAGCGCGAGCATGTCGCTCGACGAAGACGGCCGGGCGCGGTACGCACAGTCGCTCGATTTTCTCCGCAACCAATTGCTGCCCGGCGCGAAGGCGGCCGACTTGCGCGTGCGGGCGTTCCTGTTTGCCGAAGACGCCGAGGCGGCGCTAGGCGCGCAACTGCAGGCGGCCAAGCCAGACGGCAAGCGAACCAATCTGGCCCGCGGCGTCTTGAGTTCGCTCGCGGGCACGCCGGATCCGCCGGCCGCGGTCGTCGCGCTGACCGACGGTGTGCTCACCGACACGAGCGAAAACACCGCCGCACTTTCGGCCCTGATCCGGGCGCGAGTGCCTTTTGTGGCGGTCGGGTTCGGCAGCGAAGTGCTGGCCCGATCGCTGTCGCTCCTGTCCGTCACGGCGCCGCCGACCGTGCCGCCGGAGCAGCCGTTTCGCGCGTCGGTGCAGCTTCAGGCCACTAGCCCGGAGCCGATACCGTCGTTTGACCTGCTGCTGTTGCGCGACGGACAGTTGATCGAGAAGAAAACTGTATCGCCCGGCTCAGGCACGCGGCACTGGCAGGAGAGTTTCGAGGTCACCGAGACCACCGAGGGTGTCCGGAACTTCACGGTGCAATTGCTGCCGCCCACGGTGGCCGGGCTGCACTGCCCCCGCACACAACTTTCGACGAACGTGCGGGTCGGCAAGGAGAAGGATTTGCGCGTGCTGTTCGTGCAAGGGTCGCTGACCTGGGACTACAAGTTTATCCGGCTGGCAATCGAAGAGGATCCACTCATCAAGCTGGCAGGAGTGACGCAGACGACGAAGCAGTCGATTCTGCACCAGACGATCGACGAGTCGGACCAGATGGCCGGAGGGTTTCCGGCCACGCTCGAGGAACTGTCGAGGTATCGGGTCGTGGTGCTGTCGAACTTCCGCGCCGAGCAACTGTCGGCGGAGCGGCAGCAGATGCTCGAGAAGTTTTGCTCCGAGTTGGGTGGCGGTGTGCTCGTGATGGGCGGGCCGGACACGCTGGACGCGGCGTGGAACTCGGCGCCGCTCGGCCGATTGCTGCCGGTGCGACTGGCGGCCGCGCCCGTTTCGCAAGGTGCTGCCAATCCGTTCCGACTTCAAATCACGCGCGAGGCACTGACGCACCCGGTGTTTCGGATTACAGACTCAACTACCCAGGAAGTAGCCTGGTCGTCGGCTCCGACGTTTACGCATGCGGCGGCGATCGAAGGTGCAAAGCCGGGTGCTCAGGTTTGGGCCGTGCATTCGTCGGCCAGCGGCTTGGCGGGCCAGCCAGCGATC
>CAYNDW010000926.1:0-2744 GCA_964395375.1 uncultured Cytophagia bacterium | reverse complement strand
CAAGTACGACCGCGGCTAACAAGACAGCCAGCGTCAGAAGGAACGAACTGCGGGCGATCCAGGGAGACCAGACAACCAGAGCATGATCCAGTCTGGATTGGCTCTCAGCTGGGAACTGTCCGTCGCAGCCGCGTATCCGCGCTTACAGCAGAAGCTTCATGAATAATACGGGCTATGCTGCTCCCTGGCTAAAACCGGAACCTGACTCCACCGCCGAACCCGTAATTCGGCGCGCCGTTCGACAATCCAACAAGCAGCGAACCGGTAAGGTGAACTGTGTCATCCACGGCATAGTTCGCCAAGGTCAATAGGTCCCGAGCATTATTCACAGTATCCACCAATGCGCGATATTCTTCATAAAAGACACTCATGTGGAGATTGTCCGTCACGTCATGCCCGATCCCGACGTCATACCACCACTGGTTATGGAAGTTGGTGCCCGGCGCATCGCCGATGATGTTGTAGCCGCCGGCCATATAGGCCAGCCAGCGATCAGCAAGACTTTTCGTCAGCTCCACTCCCGCCCCCTCATCGAACTCGCCTGTGCCGAGCCCGCGATCGGCATCCGCAGTCGGTACTTTGACTCGCCCGGTAATTGCCACGAGCGGCATGAAGGAACTCTCTTCAATCAGATAGTAGCGGCCACGCAAAATGATATCGCCGAGCCCGCTGTCGGTTGTGCTGGAAGACAAGGGACTGGCTCCAGGCCCCTTGCCGCCTCCGGGTCCCGCGGCGAGCGCCCCCACGGGGGTGGCCGTGGCGCTGCTGGTTCGTGTGGGCGCACCGCCCACCAGTCGAACGGCGCCCGTGCCGGAGATGCTGACAAAAGGAATCGTCAGGCTGATATCTCCATCCCGAAAGATCCTCCGGACGGTCATGGGCGCATAGAGAATGTTCGTCGTGGAATCCGTCCCGTACGAACCGCTCGAATAATTCACGGTCGCGCTGACTCGCCATTGCGGTGGCGGACGAGGCGGCCCCTCTGCTTCAGCAGCAGTCGCCCACCCCGTCCTTCCCATTCCGATGAGAACGAGAACAACAACGAGCACAATCCCCACTCTGCTCTGATGGTTTACACGCCTCACGCGTGGAAAGGGTTCGCCTTTCGACCGATCGGCTATTGAGTTCATCGGACTTATCCTCATTGCGGTTCAGCCGCACGAGCACCGCCTGCCTACCGACAAGCGATACGTGAGATCGCAGTGAACGTTCATGACGTCCCCTGACAGAACTTAATGACCCTGTCCGCTCCGCTCTGCCCTCTCGTGCTGCGGTCTCTCAGGGCGCTCCGTGCGGGTCTGTTCACGGGTCCGCTCCCGCGTCCGCTCCTGCTCCTTGAGCTGATCCTTGTCTTTCAATTGATCCTGGTCTTTCAACCGGTCTCTGGTCTGGAGTTTGTCCTTGTCTTGCAGCTGATCCGTCCTCAGCTGATCGCGGTCACGATCCTGCGCGGACACGATGGTCACCATACCGACCGACAACAACATGGCTGCTGCCACTGCGATGGAAAGCATTATTCTGGACTTCATCGGGCACCTCCTCGTGCACAATGTGCACATGGCCGTGAGCGACATTGCTCGCGGCGGAAACAGCGATCGATCTGCTTCATTGCGCTCACCATCCGGCCATAACGATCACATTCCGTATGAGTCATCGCAGGCACAATGGATTCAGCCTTGTTCGGGCTTCTTCATTTCCGATTATGATTGTCTCGAATATCACTCTCATGCTGTTAGCTGAATGCTGACGGCTGACCGCTACTTGCCCACTCCGAATCGATACATGTCATGACAGGCCGTGCAACGGGCGGTCATGTTGGACAAACGTTGCAGAATCTGTTGCGGCGTCTCTTTGTTCACGATCGCGTCCGCCAACGCATCCATATCTCGATGGATCGACATGCCCATTTGCTTGAACGGCAGCGGTAACTTGGCCATGATGGCTGGCTCCGTATCTGCCGCCATCTTCATCCCGACCGCCCTGGCAGCTTCTTCCATCGATTTCAGATCCGGCTGCGGCTTCCCAAGCCCTCTGACCACGCCATCCACGGCTTTCAAGAGCTGCCGCATCTCCGCGAGTATTTGATCGCGTTCTACCGGCGCCAGCATGATCTCCGTACGACCGTCAGTCCCTTTGGTCGTCCATCCCTTCACAAAGAACCATCCGGCAGCAGCGACTGTCACAATCCACAGTGCAATGGCCACGATGCACAGACTTTGTTTCATCTCAGTCCTTGTGGAAAGTTGCCTTCTTCACCTTCACAACGTAACCCCGGCGCCGTAGTCTTAGGCTAGCTCTCACCAGTCCCCACACATCGGATACATCACGGAGCCCTCGCAGGAAAGGTGCCTCTCCTGGGAAAAGGCATGGTCGGGGGAATTCTGATAAAAAATTAACCATCTGAGAGGCAAATCCGAGGAGGCAAGCGAATACACGTGGGGATTCTGGCAACAACGCGATGAGCAATTGCTGTCGCAGAAGGCGACAGGATGAGGCACTTCAACTGGTTTATTTGGTTCCTCTGGTTTATTTTGTTTGTTTCGTTGAACCAGAATAACCAAATGAACCAAACAAACCAGATAAACCCAATAGACCAACCGAACCGGGTGCTAACAGACGTCGGAAAAACTCGGTTTACACAGACAACACCGTTGACATACTTCAGATGAAGCGAAGGTCTCAATTACCTCAGGATGCTCAAAAAGGCCGTTCAGCAAGGCCGCAGCGAGTGAAGACCGGAGGCG
>CAYNDW010000925.1:0-2754 GCA_964395375.1 uncultured Cytophagia bacterium | reverse complement strand
TGCTATCATGAAAAAAATTATTCTAATACAGAGGAAGGACGCCTGATGTCGCTTGAGCCCTCTTCACATTTGTTTGGTGGATTTCAGATCGTACATCGCACGCTCGGTATCTACCAAGGGAGTGCGATCGAGCTGGCATTTTGGTATCCCTCTTCCGGGATGCCGGAGTATGGACTATGCCGGTTTGCCACGAAGGAGAAGGCTGAATCGTATCGCACCTATCTTTGTTCCCCTGCCTGTCCAGAGCCTCTCGACGAGAAGGACCTTACCATCGAACCCTATGACCTCGCGGCACATGAGGAACTGATCAACAACCATCCGCTTCATTCTGCCTGGGAAACTCCGACCTAGCCTGCCTTGCTCATCGTAGTTCGCCGAGACATCGTGCAGAAGACGGGCGAGGAGCAGGAGGCGAGAGGCTAGGCAGGAACATGGATTTTGCCAGACGATTTATTAGGCTGATCCGCCGTCTGGGTTTGGACGAAAGCGTGCAGTCGTTTGTTTTCCTGGGCGGCTCGTAGAAATTTAAAGGCGATGCCGCGAGCGCCTACAGAACGGACCATCGCGGCCACTTCAAGAGGAGGCTCGCCATCATCAAGAGATAATTGCAAATAAAAGATGTCGTTTTCGTGCACCTGGGTCCCGCTCTTGATAATACAGCCCCCCATCGAGAGATCGAGCACTGTTCCCTCGCCACGAATCTTGCCCCCGGAGAATGAGAGAAAGAGTCGCACGGGAATCCTGAGATGCTCGCGGCGATCGATTGGATGTGTGGAATGGTCCACCCAAAGGTAGGATGCCAGAAAGCGGTGGGTGCACGACGAACAACGGAACGGCGCCACAAAGAGGAGGGAGGCGAGATGCTCGCGCGGCGATTCTGGATGAGATCGCAAAGGGCCATCTTTCTGGCATCTCGGACAGTGTAGCATGCGCCCCATAATCATCGATCCCTACAGACCCCTCACCCAACCCGTCGACAAACAGGCTCCTTCTTGTTCACGGATAGATGATCTCCTCCGCCCTGTCAAGGAAACGAATATTCTGTGCGTACGTCGTATTGGGAAAACGCGATGTTCATCGGAGAGATCCTTCGTCTCCACATATGCTCGCGGTAGCGGCCTGGCCAGCCAGAAATCCAGTCGTCCAAGCCCATTGGAAGTTAAACCCGCCGATCCGTCCGTCACAGTCGAGGATCTCTCCGATCAGATAGAGGCCCGGCACCAGCTTGGACTCCATCGTCCGAAAATTGACTTCTTCTAGCGGGACACCTCCGGCTGTGACCTCGGCATAGTTCCAACCCCGATCGCGCGAGACCGGAAATTTGAGCTTGGTCAATGCCGCGAGTAAACGGTCTCGATCTTTCCTCGGTAGTTGTCCCACCGCCGTCCTGGGATCACATTCGGCATGGACACAGAGCGCCTCGGCACACCGCTCCGGTATCTGTTGTGCCCATGTCTTCAGCAACGATCGCTGAGGATTCTCCGTCGCTTGCTCCATCAGCCACACCTTCGCCTGTTCCTGGGTCTGACCGGGCAGGAGATTTCCATAGACCTCTACCGTTTTCTTCTGCTCATATCCAAGCGTCCAGAATCGGCTTGCATCCATCACCACTGGGCCGCTGATCCCAAAATGCGTCCAGAGGAGACTGCCTGTTCGTCGATCGACCTCTTTCCCGCCGATTTTCGTGATCAGTTCTACTTCTTGCGAGAGACCAGAAAGTGTCTTGTGAAACATCTGCTCATCGAGCACCAGCGGCACGAGCGCTGGAACGGTGGCCGTTACCCGGTGACTCAACCGTCGAGCTAACTCGTAGCCGAATCCGTCACTCCCCGATTTGGGGATCGATCGGCCTCCGGTCGCCAGAATGACGGTCTTCGCTCGCAAAGCTCCATGGATATGGTGGATGATGAAGCCGCCTTCCGAACCGGTGCTCGGAATGATATCTGTCACTCGATGGTCTGGACACACGACTACGCCTAGGTCATGACAGCGATCGACGAGCGCGGTTAAAACGGTTCGCGCCTTGTCGGTGACAGGAAAGAGTTTCCCGGTTTCTTCGCGTTTGAGCGCAACCCCTAGCGAAGCAAACCATTTCACGGTCTGCTCTACTGAGAACGCCGCCAGCACGTGTTTGATGATCCGGCGATTACCGAAATAGTCCGTGTGGCTGAGAACCTCGTGCGTCACGTTACAACGGCCGCCACCTGAAACGAGGATTTTAGCGCCGACCGATTTCGCACCATCAAGCAATGCGACTCTCATCGGACGATTGTTCTTTACGGCTGCCTCTGCTGAAAAAATCGAGGCGGCCAGCCCAGCGGCGCCCGCACCGACCACCACGATATCGTGTCTGTCGTCACATTTAGACATTAGAGTATTTTAACTGCCAGTTAACACCGTATTAATCTTGCGGTGTTAGAGTTCCTCCCATGAAAGGCCGGCTTGTCGGCGCTGGAACTCATACGGCGTAGGAGGTGGGCGCGATGACTTGTCAAAAATGCAAAGGCTTCATGGTAAAAGAGTGGAGACCGGAGCTGTCGCAAGAAGCAGCGGTATTGCGCTGTATCAATTGCGGGATGGTCCTTGATCCGTTGATTGCCCAGAATCGCATGGCCCTGTTGCGTACGAAGCAACGGGTCCTTAATGCGGCGTAATGGCTCATTTGAGTTTGCCGAGCCAGTTCGGAGGGTTCGGACGACATACCGAACCAACCGAATTGGGCAGGTGTGGACGTTGCGTTCGTGGTTAGACCGA
>CAYNDW010000924.1:0-2758 GCA_964395375.1 uncultured Cytophagia bacterium | reverse complement strand
AAGTGCATCAAACGCGGCGCAAGATCGCGCGCGGGATTGAGCGCATAGCCCGTGGTGCCGCCGAGCGAAAGGCCGATCGCAAGCACGAGCAGCGCCACCGGCAACGCATCGAGCGCGCCGAGTCCGACCGCGGGGGCAGCCATGGATAATACGCCGAAGACCAAAACAAACGTGCCGATGATTTCGGAAAGCAGATTGGAGAGCGAGTTGCGAATTTGCGGCCCGGTGCAAAACACCGCGAGCTTGCCTTCGCGACTCTCGGTTTTGGCGAAATGATCTTTATATTGCAGCCACACGAGCACCGCGCCCATCGCGCCGCCGAGCATTTGCGCGAGCACATACGCCGGGACGTTTGCCCACGCAAATTTTCCCGCGACCGCCAGCCCAATCGTCACCGCCGGATTGAGATGCGCGCCGCTCACGCTCGCCACGCTGAACACGCCGACGAACACGGCCATGGCCCAGCCGAACGTGATTACAATCCAACCGCTGTTGCTGCCCTTCGTGCCTTTCAACACTACGTTCGCAACCACGCCGTCGCCGAGCAAAACGAGCAGCATCGTGCCCAGCAACTCGCCTAAGAATGGGGTCATGCTTCCTCCTCACAGAAGTTGATGAACGTAGCCCTGCCCCCTTGTGGGGCATTGATGCTTGCACGATCAGCGCCCCACAAGGGGGCGGGGCTACGTTTATAAGATGAAAAACCGGCTGGTCAACCGCAACGAAAAATGTTTGGGGACGATTTTCGACGAGCTACTCACCGTCCCCAAACTGTTTTATTTGTTCGTCTCGCCCACATGGGCAAGAACCGGTTCAGGCTCTGGACGGTGGTATGCACACTCCAACCGTCCGTGAACGGTTGAATTCCGGCATGCCGACTGGCACTTGTTCCATCGTCTTGAGCACAGCGAATACCAACACCAGCATTTTGGTTCGTTGGAGTATTCCTGTTGCGATACGCGCACCGCAGGTTTGAGGGATTATTGTTCCACGACCCGCCGCGCAACGCTATTACGAGCCCGCACCGACGCGACGCTTGTAGTCGCGCCTGCAAAAGCCAATGACCAACCATATTGTAGCCCTGCCCCTTGTGGGGCATTTTCACGAGCACGAGGTTAGCCTCATGCGAGAATGAGAATGTATCGTTTGCGACAGCGCCCCACAAGGGGGCGGGGCTACGATTAGGCCGCGGCTCCTGCAGGAGCTACTTCGAACGCTAGCGCAATTTCTAAAAAAATTTTCGACCCCGCTTCGCGGGGTAACAGTGTAAAGAGTGTAAAAAGGGCAAAAGCTTAAAACAGCCCGTCCTGAGCACAGCGAATACCAACACCAGCATTCCGGACCGTCGGAGTATTCCTGAGGCGAAACGCGCACCGCAGGTAGGAGAGACTATCGTTCCACGACCCGCCGCGCAACGCTTTGATACTACCTTGTGCTGGCCCTTTCGGATTAGACTCCGGGCTGTGCTGGTAATAATTCTCGTCATACCAATCCGCGCACCAGTCATAAACATTGCCCAACATATTTGCCAAGCCGAGCGGGTTCAAATTCTCTTTGCCTGTGGCCGGATTGATTTCATCCACCGCATGCGCATGCTCGCGCCCGCTCTCACCAAACCAAGCGTGATTGGGCAACTCGTTCGCGTCGTCGCCAAAATAGTATTGCGTGCGCTGTGCCTCTTTGCCGCCGCGCGCGGCATATTCCCATTCCGCTTCCGTGGGCAAACGGCTGCCGATCCACAACGCAAAATAATACGCTTGAAACCACGTTTGCGCAATGGCAGGATGACTCTCGCCGCCATATCCGGAATAAGTGGAGCCAAAAGGAAATTGCGCGAGCATGCGCCACGTCACCGGATGTTTGGCCAAACGAAAGCTCTCGAGCTGCACGCGATGCACCGGCCTTTCGTCGCTGCCATGCTCATCATCGCCCATCTCAAACTCGCCGCCTTGCACTGCGATCCATTCAAAATGATTCGCCGGGTCGTTTAGAAAATCTCGTTGGCGTTGTGCGGCATTTGCGAGGTCAAACAACTCATAGAGCAAACCGCCGGCTTGCAAAGGCTGCATGCCCATTTTCTCCAACAGCATTTGGCCGTGATAGATCACTTCGCAATCTTGCTCTTCGCAGGCAATCAGCAAAATCTCTAGCGTTTCATTGACCAAATCCTTGCGCTCGCTTTCCGCTACGAGCGGCAACGATTGCGCGAGGTCGTCAATCAACAACAAGCGGCTTTGATTGCCGGTTTCTTTTGCAATCAGCGGCTTAAGCAGCGCGGCTGCCGGAGTTTGCACTTCGGTGCTCACGCGCAAAGCGAGCGGGCGATTGATCGTCCACAAGCCTTCCACGAGCGCGGCGATTTCATCGTCGTTTTGCAAGAGTCCGGCATAGAGGCGCACGACCTCTTCCCAATCGGGATTGGCCGCGTGGCGGATCACGAAGTCGGGTTTTTTATCGCGCAGCGCGAGCGCCGTGAAATATTCCCACAGCGAGCGATGCACAAACGTGAAGCCTTCCTGGTCGCGCTGCACGAGTCCGGTCTCGCGCTGCAAACGGTCGAGAAAACCCTCGGTCTGTCCGAGCGCCGTGGCCGAGAGCAAACGCTGCCCGAGCACATTGACTTGATCAACCGGAAAATTATCTTCCTTCCAAAGAAAGAACCGGAGCGAAAGGTCTTTCAGCACGGCGAGCGTTTGCTTCAGGTCTAGCCCAAGTTCGACACTTGTAAGTTTTTTTCGGGTGGCCTTCAACATAGACA
>CAYNDW010000923.1:0-2760 GCA_964395375.1 uncultured Cytophagia bacterium | reverse complement strand
ACGCGCGCGATTGGCGCCACCATCCGCGCAGATGATTAGGTCTATTTCTGCAAGGCACGTGGCGAGAATATCCGGTGCGGGCAAAATGCTGTTGGCGATGATGAGCGCGGTGCGTTGGGACATGGTTTTTGCTTTCAGGTTTCTCGTTCCCATGGGCGGCTGTGAACGAGAGTATGTCATACTCGTTGCGGGTTTGTTTGTGACTCCCTCTCAAATTGTCATTCAGGAAGAATCTTTTTCGGCGCGGGGCGTTGACTCCAGCGCTTAAAAAGTTTCCTTCTGAACGACATGATATCGGAGGCTCGTCTGGTTACCGCATTTGATCGTGAAACTTCATACGAGGTGCCCAGTGCGAGGGAAAGTTCTTCCAGAATGACAACGTCGATGGCGTGTGGGCTGATCCTTAACGAGCGTGCAATTCATATCGCACATTCACAAACACCTGTCGCTCCGCGGCTGGGAAAAATTCCTCGCCCTCGCCGTGTGCGATATAAAGCCGGTTGAAAAGATTTTGGGTATGAAGCTGCAACGACCAGCCCGCCCATGAGCCGCGTTGAAATTCATATCCCACGTGGCCATGAAAGACCGTGTAACGCGCGACCGTGTTGTGCTCGTTCTTGCAATTGTCCGTATACTTTCTGCCCACGTGCTGCATGGCTAATGAAGCAATAAGACCAGCGTGTGAAAACGTTGCCCGCGCATTCGCGAGCACATTAGGGAAACCCGCGATCGGGTTGCCCGCTAAATTCTTTACCTCGCCGCCGCAGGCATAGCTGAAATAATTTTTCAACTCGTTGTGACTGAGCATGAGATTGCCCGTGACGTGCAACGCCGGCATGAGCTGCGCCGCGGCTTGCAATTCGAGGCCGGTATGCAGCGTGCGTTCGGCATTGCCGGTTACGGGCTGGCCGAAGCGATCAAGCCTTCCGCTTTTGATGATCTCATCCTTAAAATCCATATAGAACAGATTCATCAAAACCTGCGCGTGTTCCGCGCGATAGCCGAGACCGAGTTCATAGTCATGCAATTTTTCCGGACGCACGAGCGGGCGATTGAAGTCGAACGCGCCATGGGGTTGCGTTTCGAATTGCGGCTCGACCGCGCCCCAACTTGCGGGCGTGCTCGCTTCCGCGGCGTCATAAAAATTTTTTAAACGCGGCTCGCGCGCAGTGCGCGCAAAACCGGCGAAGAGATTGAAACGCTCCGTCGCATTGTAATTCAAGCCGAGGCGAGGGTTGAGGAAGTGATAGGGCCGCGAAAAATTCGTACCGAGAAATTTTTCATCATATAAGCGATAGCGCAAATAGACGTATTGCAGATCGAACATCGTATTCAGTTTGGGATGGAGATAGTAAATCGCGTGCGCGTAGGTTGAAGCAATATCTTTCGCGCCGCGGTATTCATAATAATGTCGCCGGCCAATGTAGCTGCGGCCAGAATATTCTCCGGCAAGAGCCTCGGGCAATTCCGTTGCGCCGTCTTGAATACGCCCCCAATGCCACGAGCGATGCCGCCGCAATTCCGCGCCGAAAGTTAACTTGCCGCGCGTGTGTTCATAGGTGATTTGCGGCAGCCAGCCGAGCTGGCGATTGTCCACCTGCGCGCGAATCAGTAAGCTATCGACAAACACTTCTTCGGGATTGCCCGCAACCGCGAAACCGTATTCCGGCGTGAGGCGAAAATAAGCCAACGGCGCCCAGGAGCCGTCGTAATCAAAAAAGCCATTGCCGCGCATGGCAAAGAGCGTGTTAAGCACGCGCACCTTTTTACTGATTGCGTACTCGTGGAGCAACTGCAATTGTGGTTGATTGAAGTTTTCAATCTCATCAGAGCGGCGAATGGGATTCGCGCGTCGCGTTTCGCGCTGCAAGGCTTGCGTCTTCGAGACGCCATAATAGGCGAGATGATCTTCAATCGGCCCGCCATAAACGTGCAACCGCGTGACAGAGTTTTGGCTCGTGGCCGCCGCGCCCAAGAAGTAGCTTTTAAGATCGACCCACGAACGCTCACGATAACCCTCGCTTTGAATGCGCGAAACGCGGCCAAAGAGAAAAAATTTTTTTGCCAATGCGCCGCTGTTCCAAGCGAGCGAATATTTCTTCGTGCCGTAATTGCCCGCGCCCAAGTATGCGGTGAGCGTGTGCTCGGTTGCGGGTGCAGCGGTGATGACATTCACCGAGCCGCCGATGGCGGGCGGGCCGTAGAACGCGCTGCCCGCGCCGCGCTGCACTTGCACGTCCGCGGTGTTGCCGAGCAAATCGGGAAAGTCGATCCAATACACGTTGTGATCTTCGGGGTCGTTCTGCGGCACGCCGTTGATGAGCACGGAGATGCGGCGTTGATCAAAGCCGCGAATGGAGAGATAGTTATAGCCGAGGCCATTGCCGCTCTCCGAATAAAAACTGGTGGCAGGCAACTCGCTGAGGAGCACGGGCAGGTCTTGCGCGTGATAGCGCGCGCGGAGATCGTCTTGCGCGAGCGAGGCAAAAGCCGCGGGCGTTTCGCGCTCAGTCGCGCGCGTCGCTAGCGTGGTGATGGCGGGAAAAATAATGGGCGAGGTTTCAAGACGAATTTGTATATGTAAATCGGCATGCGAAAGCTCGAATTGTAGGCGGCGGTCTTTGTAGCCAACATAACTTGCAAGCAAAACGATTTTTCCATAAGGCACGTGCTCCAAACGAAACTGCCCCTCGCCATCACTTGCGGCGCCGATATTCATGCTTTCAATTCGAATACTGCAACCAATGAGAAGGCGGCCGC
>CAYNDW010000922.1:0-2761 GCA_964395375.1 uncultured Cytophagia bacterium | reverse complement strand
AAATATCGTTTCAGCGATGAGGGCTTTTTCCTGATCGCCGTGACACGCCAAGAAAGTTTGCCGTCGTCTGACCGCGTCGCAAAAGGCGCGCAATTCCTCCGGCACCAATTCTTCCGGCGCATCGGAGAAAGAGATGACATAAGCGACCGGAGCGGATTCGCGTAGGTAAATGCCTTGCATCAGCCGCACAAATCCGAGCAGCGACAACGCCTCGATGAGGGCGGGCGGCAGATGATGAACGAGCGCCGTCATCGTGATTTCGGAAACGTTCACGATCTCGTTCTTCGCCATGTACATCCAGCCGTAAGCCATGAGCTTGGGCAGATCGGCGACTTCGAGGCGATCTTGTTCGGTTTTGACTTCGATGATGTTATAGCGGCGGAAGTATTCAAAGAGCCGCGGAAATTTATCGAAATCCGGTATCCATTCCGGCTCCGGCGGCATCGCCACCATGTCGATTTCAAGCGGCAATTCGCCGACTTTGTGGTGATCCAAAACGCTGAACCCGGACTTCTTAAAACGCCACGTGAGCAATTGAATGAGCCGTGCTTCAAACTGTTTTGGAGTCGCGCGCTCCGTGCTCATGATGCTCTCCCAAACTTATGGCAACTCGTTCGTCGGCTTTTTGTCGGCGGCAACATAAACTTACGAGCAAAGACTTGCAAGCAAATTTTCGAAATCAAAACAGGAGGTTTTTTCATGTCTACTGTGACCGCGCGCAAAGCGGAGCTTTTCCCAAAGGCCAAGCGGGCGTTGCGTCCATTGGCGTTGCTGTCGGCCTGCGCCGCGCTGCTTTCGTGTCAAAGCGCGCCGGATGATTTGGTGTTGGGCGCCGATCAAGTCGGCGTCATCTTTGTGAGAACGAAAGCTAGCAGCACGCTCGACAACAACTTCATCGGCAATGACGACGCCGATCTCTTTTTGCTCAAACCGATTTCGCCGAACGGCAAGCTGACCAATCTCACCGAGGCTTACACGAAGGCGAACGGTTCCGCGGTTGATCCCGAAATTTCCTACGACGGCCGCAAAGTGATTTTCAGCATGCGGCAAAACGGCGCGAACAATTTCGACCTCTATGAAATGAACGTCGACGGCACGAGCCTGCGCCGCCTCACGACCACGCCGTATGACGAAGCCGATCCGGCGTATCTGCCCAACGGCAAGATCGTGTACACGTGCAATCAGCGCAATATTCGCGACGAATATGAGCGCCGCAAGGTGGAGAATCTGCACACGATGGAGGCGAACGGCGGCAACGTGCAGTGCATTTCATTCAACAACAGCGACGACTTCGATCCGGTGGTCATGCGCGATGGCCGCGTGGTGTGGACGCGCTGGGAGCATCACGGCACGCAGAATCGTTTTCCGCTGTTCTTCACCAAGCCGGACGGTCAATCCACGTTCCTCTTCTTTGGCACGCATAACAACGGCATGACGCGCAACTTTTTTCATCCGCGCGAATTGCCCGACGGCAAAGTCGTCGCGGTGATGTCGGATCAAGTGCTCGTGGACCGCGGCCCGCTGGTGATTTTAAATTCGGATAGAACCACCGGCGATCCCGCGCAGAGCGACGACTTTGCGAATCTCACGCCGAACGTGCCCATGGGCGGCGGCGAGCAACCCGGCATCGGCTCGTTCAAATATCCGTTTCCGTTGCCCGACGGTCGTTTGCTCGCAAGCTATTCGCCGAACGGTCGCGACGGCGATTATGGTTTGTATACGCTCAATCGCGACGGCTCGGGATTGGCGCTGCTGTTCAGCGATCCGAATGCGCACGAGCTTGATGCGGTGGTCGTCGCGCAACGCGAGAAGCCGCCGGTGATTCCGGAGACGATTGATAAGACCGCGACCACGGGCGTGTTCGTGAATCAAAATGTTTACTTCAGGCAGAAGCGCAGCGACGGTCGCTCGCTCGATGGGCAAGCGATTCCGCTGCCCGGCGAGATCGATTCGGTGATGGTGATCGAAGGCCTCGGCGCAACGCAGAACGATCGCAACATGTTCACGAGTTTTGAGCGCAAACGCGTGCTCGGCGTGGCGCCGGTTTATGCCGACGGCTCGTTCGCGATTCGCGTGCCGATCAACATTCCGATTTCATTCAACACGCTCGACTCGCTCGGCCGCGCGGTGGTGATCAAGCGCAGTTGGTTGTATGCGCGGCCCGGCGAGAATTTCAACAACTGCACCGGCTGCCACGGCCCGCGCGGCATGAAGTCGAATCCCCATCCGATTGCCGCGGCGCAAGTGCCCACGGATTTGAATGTGCCGTTGGCGGAGCGCAAAGTAATCGCGTTCAGCAATGCGATTGCGCCGATCATTCAACAAAAATGCGAGAGCTGTCATTCGGGCGTTTCGCCGGCCGCGGCGTTGGATTTGTCGCGTGCGCGGGTGGGCGAATATACCGCGGCGTATCAAAACCTGATGAGCACTTCGCGCAACAATATGCGCTTGGTGGAATTCGATTCGCCGCCGTTTTCGCGACGGAGCCGTTTGATTGACGTGGTGCTCGGCGTCGGCACTCGGCAAGGCGCGGGCAGCCATCCGCATCCTGACAGTACGCAAGCGCTCACGCAAGCGGAGAAGAGGAAGTTCATCACCTGGGTGGATTTGGGCGGGCAGTATGAGTGAGGTGCGTGTGATGATAGCGCACTCTCTTATAGGATTGTCATTCCGGAGGAATCTTTTTGCTCGCTCGAGATACTGCCGAGTGCTTAAAAAGATTCCTTCTGAATGACACGTTAAAAGGCCTTTGACACTAGCA
>CAYNDW010000921.1:0-2761 GCA_964395375.1 uncultured Cytophagia bacterium | reverse complement strand
CTCGCCCCTTCAAGTAGAGTTGATATGCTTCAGGATCAACCGGTCTCACACTCACCAAACGCTGCTCTTCTTGCGGCGTCACCTTTACGCGAATCTCGCCCACAATCGCTTCGGTCACTTCGCTTTGCAACAAGAGCACGTCGCGCAGATTGCGGTCGTAACTCGCAGACCACAATTGCCGATCAGCGGGCGCATCGAGCAACTGCGCCGTGACGCGCACGTTGTTGCCTTCGCGCGCAACCGAGCCTTCGACCACGGCATCGACCTTCAACTCCTTCGCAATCTCAGGCAAAGGCTTGCGCGCGTTTTTGTAGGTCATGATCGAAGTCCGCGAGATGACGCGCAGCGATTTGATCTTGCCAAAGTTTACAATCAACGCTTCGGTCATGCCGTCGGCAAAATATTCCTGCTCGGGATCGCCGGAGAGATTTTGGAATGGCAACACGGCAATCGACTCGATCGTCGGGCCGGATTGCGGGAACCAATAAAGTCCGGTGAGAATCAAGGCAACCAACAAAGCCGCCAATCCCGCATAGAGAGACCAGCGTTTCGCCGCAGCAAGCTTTCGCGAGGGAAATTTGCTTTTGCTTTCGATCTTCTCGTTGGGCGACTTCAAAGCAGCGAGCAAAGCAGTGACGGTTTGATAACGGTCATCCGGCTCTTTGGCTATTGCTTTGTGGACAATACGCGCAATGGCTTCAGGCACATCGGCCCGCAGTTCTCTGATCGGCTCCGCCTCCATGTTCACAATCGCATACATCACCGCTTGTTCATACACACCTTCGAACGGCAATTTGCCGGTGAGCATTTCATACATCACCACGCCCAGCGACCAAATATCGGTGCGATGATCGACTGGCAGGCTCTGCACTTGCTCGGGCGACATGTATGCCGCAGTGCCCATGGTCGTGCCGGTCTTTGTTAGCTTCTCCCCGCCCGCAAGTTTCGCGAGACCGAAGTCGAGAATCTTGACCACGCCCTCTTTGGTGATCATCACATTCGCCGGCTTGAGGTCGCGATGCGTGATGCCGTGCTCGTGCGCTTTCGCCAAGCCGCTCGCAATCTGCATGGCGATCTCAACTACACTGGTTACTGCTAACTGATTACTGCTAACTTTTTCACGCAGCGTTTCGCCGTCATAATACGCCATCGCGATGAACATCTGCCCGTCTTCGGTCTCGTTGATTTCGTAGATCGTGCAAATGTTCGGATGATCGAGCGCGGAGGCGGTCTTGGCTTCGTGAATGAAGCGCTGCTTCTCGGCCTCGTCTTCACTCAAATGCGGCGGCAAAAATTTGAGCGCGACGAAGCGATCGAGCTTGGTGTCGAGCGCTTGATAAACCACGCCCATGCCGCCGGCGCCGAGCTTCGAGAGAATTTTGTAGTGGGAGAGGGTTTGGTTGAGCATGGTCTACTCTTCTTCAATTCCCACAAAAGCGCCGTAGTTTTGTCGGTCGATGAATTCCACGCGGCTTTCGGGATAGGTGGTAGTGAACAATTGCGGCACGCGTTTTTTACCGGTCTTCCATTTGAACTCAAACGCGGTGAGGCCGCCGTCCTGCTCTTCCAGATAATCGATTTCCTGCTGCTGGTGCGTCCGCCAAAAATACGTGTTGACCGAATTGCCGCAATTGGAATTGTATTTCAAGCGCTCGCTGATCATGAAATTCTCCCACAACGCGCCGACGTCCTGGCGGAATTGCAGCGCGTTGAAATTGTTGATAAGCGCGTTCCGAATGCCGGTATCATAAAAATAAATTTTGCGCAGCTTGGTCAATTCGCTGCGCAGGTTGCGGCTAAACGGCGAGAGCCGGTAAATCACAAACGTTTTCTCCAAAAGCTGAATGTAATTGGCAACCGTTTCTTTGTTGACACCGAGCAAGCCGGCCAATTCATTGTAAGAGACCTCGCTGCCCGCCTGCAATGCCAAAGCCGCCAGCAATTTTTCGAGCAGCTCGGGACGCTTGAGGCTTTGATATTGCAAAACATCTTTGTAGAGATAGCTACTCGCCAAGCTTTTGAGCAACACTTGCGCTTCGTCGGTTTTTTCCACGATTTCGGGATACATGCCCAAGCGTATTCTGTTATCTAGCAAGCGGTGTAACTCAAGTTTGGAATATTTTTGTCTCAACTCGGCGAGCGAGAACGGAAAAAGCTGAAACTCATATTTCCTGCCGGTGAGGGGCTCGTTGGTTTCATTCGACAAATCAAGCGAGGAAGAGCCGGTTGCAACGAACTGCCGCTCGGGAAAATTATCGACCGCGAGCTTCAATGTGATGCCGATATTTTTCACCCGTTGCGCTTCATCAAGGAAGATGATCTTCTTGCGGCCGATGAGCGCCTTCAACGCGGTGGAAGTCACGTCGGTCAATAGCGCGCGAATATCCGGCTCATCGCAGTTTAGATAGAGCGAATCCGCAGCGAAAATTTTTTTTTCAATGGCGCGAATGAGAGTGGTTTTGCCGACTTGGCGAGCGCCGTAGAGGATGATGACTTTCCCTTTAAACAAAACCGCTTCGAGGCGAGGTTGTAAAGCTCTTTGAATCATAGCACCGTCCTAAATTAGTCAAATTGGGCTGGTTCACCGGCCCAATTTATACCAATTCGGCTGGCGGGCAAGGATTTTTTGAATCATAAAACATTTTGGAGAACAGCCATACGCCGCTGCGCTTGCTCAAGCCCGTCTTCGGTCTCATTAATTTCGTAGATGGTGCAAATGTTCAGATGATCGAGCGCGGAGGCGGCTTTGGCTTCGTGAATG
>CAYNDW010000920.1:0-2766 GCA_964395375.1 uncultured Cytophagia bacterium | reverse complement strand
ATGGCGATTTGTTTGACGCCGGGGAGAATTTTATCGGGCGGTGTGAGAATGAAACATTTCAAATTTTGCGCGGCCAGCGGCAACGCCATGCAAACAAGCAAAGCACCGACTGCAACAACGAAACGAGACTTCATGGTTTCCTCCTCGCTGCTATTTTTTAATGATGAGTTATTACTCCGACGGAATGACAGCGTAAGCTGGACGAGCCGGAATCAAACAAAAATCCCAACGGATAAAAGCAGCCAACGGTTTCTACGAGTGGCGGCACACACGCGCAGATAAAACTCAAGCTCCCGTTTGCTCTTTCACCCAAACCTGCTTGCCTTTGAAAACGACGGCCAACTGTTTGACGTTTGCAATGCCGCGATTGAGCAACTCGGCGGCGTAATTTCTCTCGTTGATTTGGGTGAAGGCTTTGGCCGCCGCAATCTCGAGCGTTTCTTTATCATACGCATCGATCTTTTTAAACTCGATGACATAGCCGATACGCGCGGCATCGCGGGGAATAATCATCACGTCGCTGCGACCATAACCCGACTCGCGGTCGCTTTTGACTTCATACTCGCCCGCGAGCCACACGAGCAAGCCGATGACGAAAGCTTGGTAAACTTTTTCCGAATCCTTGCCAAAATTGTGGTAGCTGAAAATGTCCGCGACCATCTCGCGCAGGAAACGCTCGAAGGTTTTTACTTCGCCTTTGATCAAGGCCTGCAGCATCGCCTGCACTTTCTTGTTCTCCAACCGGCCGGCAAACCACTGCTTCACCACGTCGATATAAAAGCTGCGCACTTCTTGATTGGGAATGACCAAGCGGCACAGCAGCTTCGCCGGATCGAAAGCGTCGGCGCGTTTGGATTGATATTTTAAATAGCCGCTGAATAGCAAGAAGCTCCAGTGTGAGTCTTCTTTTTTCTCTAGCGCGCTGAATACGATGTTCTCTTCAATCGGCTTTTCCACGCTCTCGCCTTTGATCAAGCTTTCCAACTCGGCTTGCAATTCTTTCCCGCCGCGCGTCAGCAGCTTTTCAATGAGAGTGTTGTCCGCGGTGTTAAGCCAGTAGGGCTTGAAGCCATCCGCGCGATTGCTAAGATAGTTGAGGAGAGACCACGGATTATAAATCACCGTCTCGCCGAAACGATAGCCGTTGTACCATTGATTGACGGCTTGCTCGTCAGCCTCGGCGTGGAAATCTTGCAGCATCTGTTTCACTTCCGGTTCCGTCAAACCGAATTTATCCGCGAAGCTGTGGCTCAGTAGCGTAAAAACACCGAGGTTATTCAAACCGGAAAAGATCGACTCCTTCGCCACGCGCATGATTCCAGTGAGCACGCCTTTTTCCAAATGCGGATTATCCTTCAGGCCGCCGCTGAGGAAGTTGCGCATGAAGCTCACCACCTCGGCGTAATAACCGTTGAGATAACCCGCTTGAATCGGCGTGTCATATTCATCGATCAACAAAATGACGCGTTGATCATGATAGCGGGATAAATGATCGGAGAGTTGCTTGAGGCTGTCTTCATAATCGCTTTGCTCGGCGCGCAACCCTCGGATGCCGGCATAATACTCCCGTTCTTCTTTCTCCCATGCTTTACTTTCGCGCAGGTATTTGTGCCGGGTAAATTCCGCTTGGATCAGCCGTTTAATCTTGCGCAGCGCGCTCTTCCAGTCTTTTTCTTTCACGTCTTTGAACGTAAGATAGATGACCGGATACTTGCCCTGCCGGCTTGTGTACTCGTCTCCGGTTTGCCAAATTTTCAAATGGCGAAAGAAGCGGCTCCTGTCATCCTCGGTCTTCTCAAAGAAGTAGCGCAGCATGGACAAGTTCAGCGTTTTGCCAAAGCGCCGCGGGCGCGGCAGCAACATGGCAATCGCAGACTGATCGATCACTTCTTTAATCAAGAGCGATTTGTCCACGTAATAATAGTTGCCGGCAATCAGCTCTTTGAAGTCGGACAAACCTACGGGCAGTTTTTGCATGGCTATTTTGGAATTGAGAGAGCCGTTCCAACCTTGGCTGGGCCAAGGTTTCAATTTTGTTAGGGCAAATTCAGATGCAAAATCATTCCACGGCCAAGCCGTAGAAGGAACGTTACAACTCGATCACTTGATGCTGAAAGTCTTCCACCTCCAGCGCCTCATACAATCGCGTGATGAGGCGCTTGCCATACTTGCACAGAAACGGAATAATGCTCAACTCGCGCTCCTGCAAATGCTGCATGGGATAGAGCGCGTGCGCGGCTTTGAGTATTTGCTGTTGCAGCGTTTCGTTTTGGCGCTTCGTGGCTTGCAGTAATTTCTTTTCGAGCGCGTCGAGTTGATGCAAAATTTTTCCATGCTCTTTGTCGATAAAGGCCGCGAGCGTGGGATCGAGCTGCGTGGCGCGCTCTTTCAACACGGCGAGACGTTGGCCCAATTCATCGCGCGCGGAAGCCACGGGATCGAACAAGCCCTCGGGCGCTTCGCGCTTCGCCACGCGCGAGAGCAGTTCGTCGGGATTGCCCCAAAAGTCCGTGAGCTGCAAAGCATGTTTCTCGAACACGTGTGTGATTTTCTTTTCGAGCAGCGTGAGCGATTTGCGCGGAAACACCGCGGGCATGCGCACGCCGAAGCGCTCGTACACGCCGCGCAACTCCGCGAAGTAAGCAATCTCCGCCGGGCCGCCGACGTATGCGACGGTGGGCAAAAGAAAATCTCGCAGCACGGGCCGCGTGATGACATTGGTTGCAAAACAGTGCGGCTCTTTTTCGATACGTTGCAACAACTCCT
>CAYNDW010000919.1:0-2767 GCA_964395375.1 uncultured Cytophagia bacterium | reverse complement strand
GACCGATGGCGTGCTCTACTATCTTGACAACGTCGCGGACGTGGCCACGCTCACAGGCGCGAATTTCAAGCGCGTGGGTAAGTTCGATCCCAACAACTTCTCACGCGGCGGCGACCTCGGCGACATCGACCGCGACGGCCGTTTTGACATCATCGTGGCCGGCGGCAATCGCGAAAAAGTGTATCGCATCGAATATCTCGGCATCGGCTCGCCCGCGGATTCGAGCAGCTATGAATGGAGCACGATTTTGGAAAGCGTGGGAACGCCGACGGATTATTATTATCCGTTGCGCATCTCGCCCGTTGATCTCGACGGCGACGGCCTGCGCGAAGTGGTCATCACCAACCGCTACGCGGACAATGCCGCGCAGCCGTTGATTTTGGTGTTGGAATATGATCCGAGCACTGCGGATAAGTTGGCGGAGGGTTGGGAACAACGCAATCAAGTTGCGCATAGCGAAGTCGATGCGCTTTATGCCAAAGACAACACCGGCAATAGCCGCACGGTGGTTGGCGGTTTCGATTTGGATAAAGACGGCAAAAAAGAAATTCTTTTGAACGACTATGCCGCCAAAGCCGTGCGTTTGTTTGAATACAGCGCAGCCAATAAATTTGAATTGGTGTGGACTTCGCCGCCGGACACGGCAGCCGGCAGAAATCGCCAAGTCTCCGGGCCGCGCGTGATGACGGTCGGCGATATGGACGGCGACGGCAAAGGTGAGATTATTTTTCCGCTGGCTTCGCAGCCTTCGGGTTGGTATGTGTATGAATGGGACGGCGTGACCGGCAGCGACAATTTCGGCACGAAGTATTCTTCCGTCATCAACACGGAAGTGGACACGTGCTGCGGCTCCAATCGCAACTCATTCACCGGCGCGCATGAAGGCATTCCATACATTTTGGATGTGGATAAAGACGGCAAGAATGAAATTCTCTTGAGCCTCCGCGCCAACGCAGTCGGCGGCAAACGCGGCTTGTTGGTCAGTTCGGTGGAAGGTGACATTGAGCACAACTCCGGCGGCGGATTTGAAACGTGGAAGAGCGAGTTCTTTGTTGATCGCGGCAATTACGGCGGCGGCTCGCCCTATCATGCCGTGCCCGCGGATTTGAACGGCGACGGCAATTATGAGATCGTCAATCACACCTTTAACTTTTTCAACTTTTATAACGTCGCGGTCCTCGGACCGGATTCTTATAAAGCGCCGGATGCGGCTTCGGCCACGAGATTTTTCCAAGCCACGGCTCCGGTAGATCAAGTCGCGCTGTTCGGCGGCACCGCGGCGGACGTTGACAAAGACGGCAATGACGAAGCCTACTTTGTCAATTTCAATTCCTCCGATCTCTATGTCGTCGATTATAACCCCGGCGACGACGTGCTTTCGATTGACGGCACGCACGTGGTGAAGGTGGTGCCGCGTTTTGCCAATTTCTCCACTTCGATTTTTGACGTGGATAAAAACGGCCGCCCGAATATTCTTTCCGGCGCGAGCTTCCCGCGCACGATTGTCAGCGCGGAACTGAATGGCAACAACCCACGCGATCCGGCAGCATACACCACGAAAGTGATTTATGCCGGCGAGCCGGATATTTTCAACGGCGCCAATATCGTGGTGAAAGACTCGCTAGGCTTGGTGACGACCACGCAATCGATCAACAGCACCTTTGCCTCAAAAGTGCAAGCGCAGTGGAATGGCAAGGGCATCGATTTCGACAACGACGGTGATTGGGAAGTCCTCGCCAGTTTTCAATCCAATCAACCCCTCATCACCACGTTGAATCTCACGTGGAATGTGGCTGCGAATAAGTACGATACGGTGAAAACCACGATCCCGAATCCGAAGAGCTGGTCGTTCCAACGCTTCGAGTTTACCGGCACGGGCACTGCGGTTGATGAAGGCGCAATTACTTTCATCACGCCGGACGACTATGTGTTGGAACAAAACTATCCCAACCCGTTCAACCCGAGCACGACGATTGTGTACAGCTTGCCGTTGAACAAGAAAGTCTCGTTGCGCATTTATGATATGATGGGCCGCGTGGTGCGCACGTTGGTCGAGGATCAAGTGCAGAGCGCGGGCCGCTACAAAGTGCAATGGGATGGCCATAACCAACAGGGCGCACGCGTGGCCAGCGGCGTGTATCTCTACGCGTTGGAGTTCGGCAATTTCAAGAAGACGAAGTCGATGACGTTGTTGAAGTAAAGACAAATGGCCTCCCCGCTCTCTTGATAAACCGGGGGCGGGTATTCGTCCCCTTGGCATCGTACGGGTGCGGCGCACGTGTTGGGCAAGTGCCGAGCGCAGCGTAACGCTTCAACTGCGTTGCGTTCGATAACCACCGGCTCAACCGCCGCACCCTGCACGATGCCGATAGTGTCGCGCAGTTTGAATGCAGAAGAGTTGCGTTGTTTCGAAGGTAATAATTTGGGTGGGCAGTTGCGTGAGAAGTGGAGCACGGGGTTGAGTTGTTGCGGCGCGCTGGCCGGAGGGTTTGTAGCACCCGAATTTTGCGCTCGTGTTGCCGCCAACCTCCGTCTGATGCTGTAAGCATCAGGCTAAAAGGTGTAAGCGATCTAAAGATCGCTTGCACCCATTGGGTGAGAGTCGGCTTGCATCTCCTAGTCTGATGCTTACAGCATCAGACGATGGTCGGCGAGATCGTTCGTGCAAAATTCAGGTAGAACCCGAAGTTTGCGGTCGTGTTGCCGCCAACTTCCGCCTGATGCTGTAAGCATCAGGCTAAAAGGTGTAAGCGATCTAAAGATCGCT
>CAYNDW010000918.1:0-2768 GCA_964395375.1 uncultured Cytophagia bacterium | reverse complement strand
TGAATGCAAACGGCGCAAGCGGCTTGAAAGTGAATGCGAAATCTTTTCCTTCGCGCCGCAGCACCGGCGTTTGCGCGCGCCCATTCATCTCAAAGCGAACGGCTGCGCTATCCACACCCGTGAGATCGTCTCGAATCCGGCCGCGAATTTCAACCTCGCGCGCAACGTTGGCGGCATTCGGGCCGGGCTGCAAATCGAACACGAATGGCGCGAGCGTATCGCGCACGGTGGTGAACTCGTATTTTTCCGCCAAACTATTTTTCGGTGTTGCCAAATCCTGCGCTTGAATTTCAACCGCGACGCGCTCATCATCGCGAAAGACAACCGGCCCATATTCCATACGAAAATCTTTTCCCACACGCGTGAGGAGCGCGGGCACCGGCTGCGCATTGACCAACATGCGCACCGTGCCGGAATCCACGCCCGCGATCTCATCGCGCACGATTGCGGCGATGCTCGTTTGCAGCGGCACGTTGCGCGCATCGCGCGCGGGATTTAAATCAACAACAAAAGGCGGAGCGAGATCGCGCGTGGTCGTAAACGAAAACACGAGGCTGCCGCTTTTCGGCGGCGTTGCAAGATCACTCGCCACAACGCTGACATTCACGGTTTCATTCAAACCAAACGGCCGAGTAGGCTCGTGATACGTGAACACGTAGCCCGTGCCCAAGCTCGTTCGAACAACCGCCACCGCAGCGCCATTCACCAACATACGAATGCTGTTCAGATCAAGCCCGGCGCTTGGCGCGGGATCATAAACTTCAACGGAGATTTTGGTGTCGAGGGGGACGCTCGTCGCGCCGTTTGCCGGGAAAGGGTTCGACAATACCGGCGCGGCGTTATCGGCGGCGCGCACGCGCACTTTCACGCTGTCGCTGCGCGTCAAACCGCTGCCCGTAGCGGTGATGATAAAAGGATATTCGCCCGCGAGCAGATTGCGATTGGTTTGCAAATTGAAACTCGCAGTGCCGTTGGGCGAAATCGTCGCCCGCGAAAAACTTCCGACAACGCCGACGGTCGGCGGCCAAAACGAAAGCTGCGCGGGCTGATTAAAGCCGTTCAATGCGGTCATGTTGAGTTGAAAACTCGCAATCTCTCCCGCAACGATCACCGTGCTATCAGGCTGCACCGTGATTTTGAAATTCGGCAACGTGGCGGCGCATGACGGCAGAAAGATCGCGCGCGTGACGGTGTTCGAAAGATTCGGCGTGGCAGAAACTTCGACCGTCATGTTCAAATCAATATCCGTGAGTGGGCATTGCGCGAGCACTTTCCATGTGACCGTGCCGTTCGCGCCCGCATTCAAGTTCGAAGGCGCAAGCAGCTTCGTCGCAAACTCGCCGCTCACCAATGCCAGGCCTACGGGCAAACGCAACGTCGCTTGCACGGCATTCGCCGAAATGACGCCGTTATTATAAACGAGCAGATTCACGTCAAAAGGATTCGGCGAGAGCTGCCCGCTATTCGCCTGCAGATTGCGCAAGGCCGTGAGGTGCAACGTGAGCGCGCCGGGCTGCGTGGTGAGATCGCCTCGACCATAATATGTTGCGACCGTTCGTACTTCATTGGGCAAAAGCGTTTTCTCATTCCACCGCAAGAGCACGGCGCTATCGCCATACGGCGTGTTGCCCGGCACGGCATAATCCCATTGCACTTGCTTGAGACGGCTCCAATCACCAATGACCAAGCGATCGGGGCGCACGGCATTGAGACCGACGAGCGTGCCTTGCGCGACCAAGCCGGGATTGACGAGATTGCCTTGAAAGGCTTGAAAGAAATCCGGCAGCGCAGGCGCATCGAATTGCTGTTCGTTACGGCTATAGCCGAAACTGGTGAGCACGGGCGCAGCGTCATTGCCGTTGATAAAAGTATCAAGCTCCAACAACACGCCGACTTGATGCGCATTCAGCCCGTCGCGATTCACGATTTCGTATTCAATCAAAACCCCGCCCGTGGTGCGGCTGAATTTTTTCGGAGTGAGACGTTGGCGAATTTCGATTGCGCCCGCGGCATACACGCACACGATGGTGCTGTCCGTCAAAACCGGCGCGGCCACGAGCGCAAGCAAACGCGCGCCCGTGCGAAAAGGATCGTTGCTGTAAACTTGGCCGTCAACCCGAACATTAAAATGAGAAGAAACGGGATCGTTGGGAAATTGAAAGAGCAAGGGCAAATTGTTCGGCGTGCCGATGTTGAACAAACCCGTGTATCGAATCTCGCCGCCGCCCACGGTGTCATTCGCGGTGCGCACTTGCACGGCGACGATGTCGTTTTGAATACGCAACGGCGGAACCGCGCTTGGGCCATAGTGGATTTTGTTGAATGAAGCAGGCTGCTCGGTTTGAGCAAAGGCGGGAGAGTGCAGAAGAACAACGGCGCAAATGCATGCGGCGATGACAATGCGAAGATGAAACACCGGCTCCTCCTCGAGGTGATCCGCTCACGGCTGTGGCTTGCAAAAGCGCGGGCAATGTACTCTGCGAGTCTCTGCGAGTCAAGCGGATTTCTGGGAAGAGAAATAACGTTTGCCAAAGAAGCCGAGAAGTTTAGATTATGCGTGCGATGCTGCGCAAGATTCGCGTCAACTTTTTCCCTTGCTGCGCCGTCTTAAAGAGCGGTGTACTTTGTGAAAAGTCATCTTGTGCTTTTAGATAAACGCGTGTGTCACAAATCGCAGGACCGGTTTATTTCCCGCAGCGTTGTCATTCAGTAAGAATCTTTTTCGGCATAAGCACTGTGGTTTGACTTAAAAAGATTCCTTCTGAATG
>CAYNDW010000917.1:0-2769 GCA_964395375.1 uncultured Cytophagia bacterium | reverse complement strand
TGGCCGTGCTCGTTGTCAATGGCGTTGCGCCATTTGCAAAATGAGCCTCGCCATTTTTTATTTGAAACTGCACGGCATAACCCGCGAATGGTTCGTTGAATTGATCTTGCACTCGCACGGTTAAAGGTCGCGCGAGCATTGCGCCGACGCTGCCGGTTTGAGCGCAACCTTCGACGAGTTGCAGCGCAGTTGCCACCCCGCGCATGCGAATACCAATCGCTTGAAATGTAAACGGCGCGCCTTTCAAACCGAGAGCTTCTACTTTGACTTGATTCAAACCGGGGTTGGGGCCGAGCGTCCATGTTGTTTGCGCAGCGCCGGCTGTATCGGTTGCTGCGTCTTGTATCGCGCTGCCATTGCCCAACACGCCACCGCCTGCGATAACTTTGAACGCCATCGAAAAATTTTTCACGGGCGCGCCAAACGCATCAAGCACGCGCACCACCAACGGTTCGGCGAGTTGCGTTCCCACCGTATCCGTTTGCTGATCGCCGCCGAGCGCAAGCAGCGAGTCCGCCGCGGCAGAGAATATGAGAAAACTTGTTTGCAATTGCGTATTGGAAAGGCTATCGGGCAAAGTCACGGCGACGTTTGTGGTATCACCCGCCACCTCGCTCGCGAAGAGTTCGGCGCTCGCGAGGCCGTTGGCCGCAGTGTTCGTTGAAAATGAAGTCGTGTCATTTCCAAACCGGCCTCCTCCCTTTGTAATTGCAAAACGTGTCGCCACGTTCGCAACAGAATTACCGAACCGATCCGTTGCGCGCACCACGAGTGGCGCAGACAATTTGCCCGCGGAAAGCAATTGCAAATTGCCACTGACTTGGGCCAACTCCGCGAGCGCGCCGACAAGCGAAAAAGCGTTGCACGGCAAAGGCGAATTGCTCAAGCCCGCCGCGCTGATTTCAAGCGCAATCGTGCCGGGGATTGTGCCTAGCGTGAGCGTCGTGTTGGCCTCGCCATTATTGTCTGTGCTCGTGATGAATGTCGTTGCGCCATTGGAAAAATGAGCCTCGCCATTTTTTATTTGAAACTGCACCGCATAGCCCGCGAACGGCGCGTTGAGTTGATCTTTCACGCGCACGGTCACGGGTCGCGCGAGCGTTGCGCCGACGCTGCCGGTTTGCTCACAGCCTTCGACGAGTTGCAGCGAGGTTGCGATACGAGCCAACGGTGTAGCGGCCTGCGCGATATTCGAAATCCCCCGCACGTTGTTGGCTTCATCATAAACGCGCATCGCAAAATAGTAGCGCGTGTTGCTTTGCAAACTGGTCACCACGAACTGTTGCGGCGTTCCGCTCGTTGCCGGGAGAACAATATTCGGAGCCGGCGTTGCCGTGGAAAAATTCGCAGCAGTAAGGGGAAAAGTGGCGTAGCGCAGGTCGAATGCGTTGGCGGTGCCATCCCAATAATTATCGCCCGTCGCTGTCCATGCCAGGGTGATGCTCGTGATGCTGCTATCCACGGCGCGCAAGTTGGTAATCGCCGCGGGCGGCACGGTGTCGGGCGTGAGCCAAGTCAAAGTGAAATCATCGATCATGTTGTTGAGATTCATGCCGTGCATGAACAAGCCGAAGTACGCCGTATCTTGCCGCGCAAATTCTTTCGAGGTGTCTTGCACGGTCGCATCCAAATGATCATTGATATAATAGTCAAAAAACATCGAATGCACTTCGTTGCGCATGGCCGCGGTGATCACATCGCCGGCTTTCGGAAGGGGCAAACGTGCGTCACGGCGATTGTACTCTTTGGTCTGGCCCGGCGTATATTCCCACGCGCCGTTTTTAATCGCATACAACCACACTGACTTTTGATTCGTGCGCCGCCACAGCCAATAGCCATCGCCTTTGAACGAGCGTTTGTTGATCAACATTGCAAACGCGCCTTCGCCGATGCTCACGGAATCCGCTTGCCGGCCCCAGCGATAGGCCGCCGAAAACATTTTGCGATTCACGGTGTTGAAAATCGGTTTGAACACGGCGAGATAACGCCACTCCGAGGGCGAGCTGTCGTTGAGCACGATTTCGTTGTTCTCAATCGCCCAAAAGCGATTGTCGAGCAACCAATCTGAGCCGGTGCTGGCGCGGTTGAAATCATCCGTCACCTGTATGCTATCGGGTCCGTTCGTGCTCGGCCGCCAATCTAATTTCAGATTCGCGGAAAGATTGAGCGTTTGTCGGAGCGCAGTGAGGTGCGGTCGCGGGTCTTGCGCGGCGGCGTGATTAACAATTATAACTAAAAAGAAGAGGGCGGTGGGAAAGCGTTTCTGCTTCATAGGTCATCCTTGACAGCTATTTTTACGTGCTGATTGTTTGTGCGAAAATATACTGCGGCGCGCGAGGGGTGTCAAGGTATTTGTTTGGAGGGCGTTTTCGCGAGAGAAGCAAACTGTTCAGCCACGGCTGGGCCGCGGCTTTTGTTCTATGCAAAAATCAAGTGTGTCAAATAATGCAAACCACGGCCCAGCCGTGGTTGAACGTTGCGGCGGGAAAAATAAAAAAGGCCGGCAAGAAACATCCTTGCCGACCTCGGAGGGAGGAAGATTTTTTTTGTTCAGCCACGGCTTGGCCGTGGCTTTCGTTTTATGCAAAGATCAATTCAGCTTCGGATTCAATAACGATAAGCCACAGGCTGGCAGCGGCTGAACAGCGCAGCGGAAAAACAGCATCGCGCCCTTTCCCTATTTAGCACATTGGCTCTTTTTCTCTTTTGGCTCCTTACTTTGCCAGCACCAGCTTGCGCGTGGCCTCGAAGCGTTTACTCGAATGCTTC
>CAYNDW010000916.1:0-2777 GCA_964395375.1 uncultured Cytophagia bacterium | reverse complement strand
CAACGTTTCGGAACGCCGTTTTTATAACTTACCCATTTGACCTGTCATGCCCGAACGTTTTAATCGGGTAGCCAAGCACATAAAAATGGCTTCCCGCTGAAAGACTGAGGGAATGACGGTTAAAGAAAATGGGAACGCTATTTAATCGCCGGTCCCAAGCATGTAAGAAATCGCGCGCGCAACCGACCAAGCAATGTGGTTATCAAAAAACTGCAAAGTCCGATTCCCCCTCACTCGTTAGCGCAAAGGAAAATCTCATGGCCGGCTCGAATCATTACGACGTGATTATCATTGGCAGCGGCGCCGGCGGCGGCACGCTCGCTTATCAACTCGCGCCCAGCGGCAAAAAGATTTTGCTGCTGGAGCGCGGCAACTACGTTCCGCGTGAGCAGGACAATTGGAGCACGCGCGCCGTGAACGTGCAAGCCAAATATCAAACCAAAGAGCAGTGGTATGATAAAGACGGCAAGCCGCTGCATCCGCACACGAACTATTACGTCGGCGGCAACACAAAATTTTACGGCGCGGCTCTCTTTCGTTTGCGCCAGGAAGATTTCGGCGAGTTGCAGCATCACGGCGGCATTTCGCCCGCGTGGCCGATTTCATATGACGAGCTGGAGCCGTATTACACGAAGGCCGAGCATCTCTATCAAGTGCATGGCGAGCGCGGCGTCGATCCCACGGATCCGTGGGCGAGCGCGCCGTATCTTTATCCCAAAGTCAGCCATGAGCCGCGCATGCAAAAGCTGCACGATGATTTGGCGCGCCTCGGGCACAAGCCGTTTCATGTGCCGCTCGGCATCATGTTGAATGAGAAGAATCGTTTGCAGAGCGCGTGCATTCGTTGCGGCACGTGCGACGGCCATCCGTGTTTGGTGAATGCAAAATCCGACGCGCAAGTCGTGTGCGTCGATCCGGCATTGCAACATCCGAACGTGACGTTGCTCACCGAGGCGTATGTCGCGCGTTTGGAGACGAACGCCTCGGGGCGTGAAGTGACGCAAGTGCACGTTGAACGCAACGGCACGAAGGAAACGTATTCGGCGAACGTCGTCGTGGTTTCATGCGGCGCAATCAACTCCGCAGCGCTCTTGCTCCGCTCCGCGAGCGACAAGCATCCGCGCGGCTTGGCGAACGGCTCGGATGTTGTGGGCCGCCATTACATGGGTCACTTCAACTCCATTGTGCTCGCGCTTTCGCGCGAGCCGAATCCTTCAATCTTTCAAAAAACGCTGGCGCTCAATGATTTTTATTTCAAATCAAAAGAGTGGGATTTCCCCATGGGCCACATCTCTTTCGTCGGCAAGTTGGATGCAACCACGCTCGCCGCGGGTGCGCCGCCGTTTGCGCCGGGCATTACGCTCGAAGTGATGGCGAAACACTCGTTGGATTTCTGGCTCACCTCTGAAGATTTGCCCGATCCCAACAATCGCGTGACGTTGAATAAGCAAGGCAACATCATGCTCTCGTATAATCTCAACAACGAAGAGGGCCACAAGCGTTTGCAAGCGAAGCTCAAAAGCCTGCTGCGCGACATCGATTGCATGGAGCATTTCCTGCCGTTGCAACTCTTCGTGGGCCAGCGCATTCCGCTCGCGGGCGTGGCGCATCAAAACGGCACGATTCGTTTTGGCCACGATCCCAAAACTTCCGCGCTCGATGCGAATTGCAAAGCACACGAGGTGGACAATCTCTATGTCGTAGATGCGAGCTTTTTCCCTTCAAGCGGCGCGGTGAATCCGGCTTTGACGATTATGGCGAACGCGCTCCGCGTGGGCGAACAGATCGCGCAGAGGTTGGGATAGATTGGAGTGAGGGAGCTTTGGATTGGTGGAGTGAGGGAGTGATGAGCATGCGTGTTTACGATGCTTTCTCCGTGATGTCATTCTGTAAGAAACTTCCCTCGTGCTCGAAAGAGGGTTCCGTTTGGAAAGTGTGCCGACCCTAGTATGGTTCTTCCAGAATGACTGTTCGAGGGACATGCTTGGAAATTTGAATAGCAAGAAGGAGTGTTTTAATGAAGAGCTTAATAAAAAGCAAAGCGCTTATCATATCGTGCTTGCTGCTGCTCGCAGTCTTTAGTGTTCTCCCGACTCATGCGCAGCAAAACGGCCACGCGCTCGTGTCCGAAGTCGAAGCTGTGGGCATGACGGTTTCGGACATGGATCGTGCGCTCGATTTTTACACGAAAGTTTTGACGTTCGAGAAAATTTCGGACGTCGAAGTGTTCGGCGAGGAGTATGAGCATTTGCAAGGTGTGTTCGGTTTGCGCATGCGCGTCGTGCGTTTGCGTCTCGGCGAGGAGTTCATCGAGCTGACGGATTATCTCGCGCCGGAAGGCCGTCCCATACCCGTTGATTCGCGCAGCAATGATGCATGGTTTCAGCACATCGCGATTGTGGTGAGCGACATGGACAAGGCCTATGAGGTTTTGCGCCAGCACAAAGTACAGCATGCTTCCACCGGGCCGCAGCGCATTCCCGATTGGAATCAAGGCGCGGCCGGGATTCGCGCGTTTTATTTTCGCGATCCCGATGCGCACAATCTCGAGGTGATTTATTTTCCCAAAGGCAAAGGCGATGCGAAGTGGCAGAGGGCAGAGGGCGGAGGGCAGAGGGAAAAGAAACTATTTTTAGGAATTGATCACACCGCCATCGTGGTCTCAAACACGGAAGCGAGTTTGAAATTCTATCGCGATCTGCTCGGCTTAAAAGTGGCGGGCGAGAGTTTGAATTACGGCACGGAGCAGGAGCATCTCAACAACGTGTTCGGCGCGA
>CAYNDW010000915.1:0-2781 GCA_964395375.1 uncultured Cytophagia bacterium | reverse complement strand
GGGCATTGATGCAACCGCAATATCATGTCGCATCATCGGCCCACAAGGGGCCGGGGCTACAAATCGCGCAACGCCTTCCCCAATCGCTCCAATCCTGCTTTCACCATCGGCGTTTCTCCTCCCACTGCAATGCGGAAGCGCTGCGGCATTTCGAAAAATTTGCCGGGCACGATGGTGGTTGCCTAGTGCTCGCGCCGCGGCTTTTTTGTTTTGTATCGCCGCCGTGGTTTTCGTATAATGGGCGCGTTTTTGAATTTCATCTCGCCCCCAAGCAACTCACGCAAAGGAAGCACAATGGAAGGACGCGTGTTCGAAAGCATCTCTGAAGCCGTGGGCCAAACGCCGCTGGTGCGTTTGCGCCAAGTTACGGCCGGCGTCAAATGCAAAATCTACGGCAAACTGGAATATCTCAATCCCGGCGGCAGCTTGAATGATCGCACGGCCAAGCGCATCCTCGAAGCCGCGCAAAAAAGCGGCAAGCTGAAAGCCGGCGGCACGATCATCGAAGCCACGAGCGGCAATGCCGGCGGCGGCTTGGCCATGCTCGCCGCCTCGCACGGCTATCGCGCGGTGTTCACGGTGCCCGATAAAATCAGTGCGGAAAAATTGCGCATGCTCAAAGCCTACGGCGCGGAAGTCATCGTGTGCCCGGCCGCGGTGGCCGCGGATTCCGCGGAGCACTATTACAACGTCGCGAAGAAACTCGCGCAAGAAACCACGAACGCGTTCTTCGCAAATCATTATGCCGATCCGCAAAATCCCGAGGCGCACTATCACACCACCGGTCCGGAAATTTGGGAGCAAACGAGCGGCAAGCTCAACGTGCTCGTGTGCGGCATCGGCAGCGGCGGCGCGATCTCCGGCCTCGCGAAATTTTTGAAGGAAAAAAATCCGGGCGTGCGCATCGTCGGCGTCGATCCGCTCGGCTCGGTGGTGCGCGAATATTTTTATGCGCAGCAACCCGGCAAGAGCCAGCCGTATTTGCTCGAAGGCTTGGGCCACGATGCGCTTCCGCCGAATTTGAAGGTTGAACACCTCGATGAAATCATTTCCATCTCCGACAAAGAATCTTTTTTAATGGCGCGCCGGCTCGCGCGGGAAGAAGGCTTGCTCGTGGGCGGCTCATCGGGCAGCGTGGCCGCGGTGGCATTGCGGCTTGCGCAAGATTGCGCCGCGGATCAACTTATCGTCGCGCTCTTTCCCGACACCGGCTTGTATTATCTTTCGAAATTTTATTCCGACGAGTGGATGAAAGAGAATCGCTTTCTCGATATGAGCAAAGCGCTGGTGCATCACGTGTTGGAAGCGAAGGGCCGCGGCTTGCCCGGCTTGCTCAGCGTCGCACCCGAAGCGAAAGTGCGCGAAGCTTTGCAAATCATGGAAGAGCGCAACGTCTCGCAATTGCCGGTCATCGAAGAGCAGCGCTGCGTCGGCAGCTTGGAAGAATCCACGCTGCTCGGCCAAGTGCTCGAAACTTCGACGCTGCTCGAACAACCCGTGCGCGGCGTGATGGAGGCGAGTTTTCCCATCGTGCATCACGACGACACGCTCGAACACGCGAAGTATTTGCTCGCGCGCCGCTATCCGGCGATCTTGGTGCAAGAGCACGGCAAGTTCGTGGGCATTATCACGAAGTATGATTTGATCAATTTTATTGTCTAATTCCCTCTTCTCACCGCGAATGCACGCGAATTTTCGCGAATAAAACATTGGCGTATATTCGCGCTGATTCGCGGTTTTGACGAACAACTCGGAGAACACCCCATGGGCTTCATGACCGACGCTATCCACGCGGGACAACATCCCGAAGCAACCACCGGCGCTGTGATTGTGCCGATCTTTCAAACCGCGACCTATGCGCAAGCCGGACCCGGCGAGCACAAAGGCTACGAGTACGGCCGCACCGGCAATCCCACGCGCCACGCGCTCGAAAAAAATCTCGCAGCTTTGGAGCGCGGCAAATTCGCATATGCTTTTGCTTCCGGCATGGCGGCGACTTCGACCGTTGCGCAACTTTTGAAAGCGAACGATCACGTGCTCTGCACCGCGAATGTTTATGGCGGCACGGCGCGCTACTTTCGGCAAGTGATGGCGCATTTCAATTTGCAGTTCAGCATGGCGGACACTTCGAATCTCGACAACGTGAAGCACGCATGGCGGCCTGAAACAAAACTGCTCTACGTCGAAACGCCGAGCAATCCGCTCATGATTCTTTCCGATCTCGCGGCGCTTGCGCAACTTTGCAAGGAGCGCGGCGTGCTGCTCGTGGTGGACAATACTTTTCTCAGCCCCTACTTTCAACGCCCGCTCGAACTCGGCGCGGATATCGTGCTGCACAGCACGACGAAATTCATCAACGGCCACAGCGACGTGGTCGGCGGCATCGTCATCACCAATCGCGCCGAGGTGGCGGAGCGTTTGGCCTTTTTGCAAAATGCCGTGGGTGCGGTGCCGAGTCCGTTTGATTGCTGGCTCATTCTGCGTTCGACGAAAACACTGCCGCTGCGCATGCGGCAGAGCAACGAGAGCGCCGTTGCGCTCGCGCGTTTTCTGGTTGAAAGTAAAAAAGTGCAGCACGTGTATTATCCCGGCTTGCCCAATCATCCGCAGCACGAGCTTGCGAAAAAGCAGCAGCTCGATCCCTATGGCAAGCCCGGCTTTGGCGGCATGATCTCGTTCAACCTCGCGGACTTCGATACGGCAAAAAGATTTTTGAAAGGCATCAAACTCTTCACGCTCGCCGAAAGCTTGGGCGGCGTCGAGAGTTTGATTTGCCATCCC
>CAYNDW010000914.1:0-2786 GCA_964395375.1 uncultured Cytophagia bacterium | reverse complement strand
TCATCCACGGGTGGATGTCGCAGCCGACTTTGACAAGCCCGGCCTGTTCGAACTTGCGGCTGGTCCGGCCGCCTTTCGAGACCGCAATGTTGAGGTCGGCGGCACCCGACTCGGCGCACGGAAAGACGTGGGTGGAAGGCTACGAATTGAGGCGATGCAAAGTGGCGAGCCGGTCAGCGACCGATAAGGGTGGCGACCGTTCTAGGAAATCTTGCGGGCCGCTCGGTTCCGCCGCAGCGGACACGGCAACCTGGGCCGGATCGAGCAGAAGCTGCTCTCACGCAAGCCGGTGGCTGGTCAAGTCGCTGATCACCACGGTCTGCGGCGGCATCTCAACCTTGCTCTCGCTGCAAAGCCTGTAATCGTTGTATCGGTTGTGCGGGTGAACGAATGCAGAGAATCCTTAAGCCCTGTGTCCGCACGGCCTCGTCGGCGAGATGGGCGTCCCGATCAAGGTCCGCGTCCCAGGCCGCGACGTGTTCGTCTGCTGCAAGGGCTGCGTGGCCAAGGTGCAAAAGGAGCCGGAGAAATATCTTCCCAAGATCAAGCAGTGAAGGTGCGGTTGTGGACGGGCTACGTCAGCTTGACCGAATTCTGAATATGGTCGATACTTTTATTATTGTGCGATATGCAATTGGCCTCGGTGCGACATTCGTGATTCGACCGGTCCCCAATCTGTTGGCTCTCCTGGCGGCGGCGATGCTGTCGCTGCAACTGCCGATATGCGTTTGCGCCGATGGGGGACATTCTCACGCGGATGCGGACCGGTCGCACAATAATCCGCACGATGCCCTGCCTGCTGAAGATCATGAATCCTCGCACGACGCCAGCCACTCTCATCACGCGGGCGACCATCATCCCACTCCGCAGGCTCGGCCCGCTTCCGAGCCGAGTTCAGATGGCGACCGACATGATGACTCGCATCCTTGTGAGTGCTCGCCGCAGAACGTGCCTGTCGCACCGATTCCGAAAAACACACAAGTCGATTCGCTAGAGCGTCAGTTTGGTCACTCGATGAGTCAGCCCGTGGCTATGAGCGGCGTACTGCCGCAACGTCAAGTTCAGGTGATGACGCATGGCCCGCCGTTCTGGCTGGGCAGAAACCTCCTTTCTTCCTTCCAGGGGAATCCCTGCGCGCTGTTGTGCCGTTGGGTGATCTAATTCTTCCCTCCCGACTCTCTGTTCTGCCGTTTTTCGCCTTTGACAGCGCACGCTCTCGCTTGGTCTCCCTTTGACCAGCCGGTGGCGATGCCAAACGATCAATCCTGAAGAGTGTTCAAGTTCTGCGCTGCCTCACGGAGAGGTCGCGACTGGTTCTGGTTTTTGGATGAAGGAGTGCATGATGCACGCAACTCGATTGTTTGTGACCGGTGGTTTGATGCTGAGTGTGTCCCTTGGCGTTTGGACTGGAATCGCTTTGAGCGATGACGGTCACGACCATGCCAAGAAGGGCAAGGCGGACCCGAAGGCCGCGGCGAAGGAGCGCGAGAAAGCGGACATCGCCGCGCAAAAGACGTGCGTCGTAAGCAACAAGTCGCTCGGCTCGATGGGCGCACCGATCAAAGTGACGGTGAAAGATTTCCTGGCGAACGAGCAGGACGTTTACGTCTGCTGTCAGGGCTGCGTGGCCAAGGTGAAGAAGGAGCCGGACAAGTACCTGGCCAACGTGCGGTACAACGGCGCTCGGCTCGCCCAGAAGTCCGACGAGAAGACGTACACGGCGCAGGGCAAGTGTCCCGTGATGGACGAGGAGTTCGGCGGTGACATGGGCACGCCGTGGGTCGTGAACGTGAAGAAACAAGACGTGTTCGTGTGCTGCAAGGGCTGCATCGCGAAGGTGCAGAAGGACCCGGACAAGTACCTGGCGAAGCTGACGCAGAAGGCTGAGAGCGGAGGGTCGAGGGCGGAGGGCCAGAAGAAGAGCGGGCTGAAGTAGCGAAAGTTTAATTTTGGCATTCGGCGAGGAGTAGCCGTCGAGAGAGATCTCCGGCGGCGCTCCTCGCCGAGAGTAGACTTAGTTTCTGGAGGCCGTGCAATGAAACGCGCAAGCAATGACACGACGGGCGTCCGTGAACTGAGGTTTCAAACGCGAACCGCGGAAGGTCGAGGTCTGGCCCGCCGCTCTCCGCGCGACGCTCTGCGCAATTCTATGGTACTCAGCTCTCTGCTCGCCGCTCTCAGCCTTTGCGTTGGGGCGCACGAGGGGCACAAGGCGCTGCCGACCAAGGGTGCTCGCGTGGACGGCGACACGGTGTTCCTCAGTGCCGACGCGCGCAAGGCCCTCGGCTTGACCACGGCCGAAGTGGATTTGAAGACGCTGGAACGGACCGTCACGGCGACGGCCACGGTGGTCGCGCCCTGGAAGCAGCACTCATTCGTTACGACGAGGGTCGGCGGCAAGGTCGAGCGGCTGTTTTGTCGGCCGGGTGACTGGGTACAGGCCGGCCAGAAGCTCGCTGAAATCGAGAGTCTGGAACTCGAAGACGAACAACTGGAACTGATCCAGTCGCAACTCGAACTGGAGTTGGCCCAGCAGACGCTTGATCGTGCCGAGTCGCTTGGCACAAAAGGAATCGTGCCGGAGCGCGACATCCGCGCGGCCCAAACCACCAAGGTCGAAAAATCCAGCGCCGTCGAAGTCACGAAGCGCAAACTTAGCGGCCTCGGCATCAGTCGCGACGACCTGAATGAAGTACTCAAGAACGAAACGCCCATTCGCAGCCTGTCGGTAAACAGTCCGGTCACCGGCATCGTCATCCACTGCGACGAGAACCCCGGCCGCATCG
>CAYNDW010000913.1:0-2791 GCA_964395375.1 uncultured Cytophagia bacterium | reverse complement strand
CGGTCGCTTCGAACGCGTCCCGCCGGTATGGACCGGTCGCCTGCGCGAAGCCGTGCCCCAGACCCTGCAAAGCCACCCCCCCGTCGGCTCGTGCTAAGCGGGGAAGGCGGGGGAGGGGGCGGAGGGGGTGACGGTGGTAAAATTGAAAAACCAGTAGCGGTTTTGCTTTGGTTTGATGAGTTGGAAAATAGGTTGATAGTTGTATAATTGGAGTAGAGGTGCCCCATGACCATTCAAAGCGTTCCCAACACAAAATATGCAAAAGGCGTCCGCTGGCTTGCAGAACTGTACGAAAAGAAGCAGGTCAGCAGTTTGACCGCGCAGACGTTGAACAAGGCGGTTGAGTACGAGGTCAGTCAATCCCAAGCGCAATTAACAGAAATTGAAAATGTACTGACTGTCTACGAAAAACAATTTAATATATCCACCATTGAGTTTTTCAAGCGTTATCAAATGGGACAGACAGATGACAGCGCTGAATCAATGGAATGGGCGTCGCTGGCGCAAATGGCGGAAAGCATTCGCAAACGGCTTGCCCTGTTCAGTGAGATATCCGAATGAACCCGATTGATTATGTAGAGTCGGTTAAAGAACGCCTTTCGACCGACTCTGTCGTTATCAGTTTCGATATCATCAGGGAATTTTCCAACCTGAACGAAGGCTTTATTCGCGCTCGAACAAACCTGACCAACGGCGACATCCTTGATTTCTCGGAGTTTGTCAAACAGGCAAACGACCTGGAGCTTGTAAGCTATCGTTACCAATGGCTCGATAAAAACAAGAAACACATTCGCAGGTGGGACAATGCGCTGCATTATCCCAAACTCAATAATTTCCCGCATCATGTTCACATTGAGGAGGGTTCGAGCAGTCAGGACTGATTACGCTACTGATTACGCTTTGGGCGAAAAAAGCGTAATCAGTCAAAGGACTCATTACGCTTTAGGGTTGCGGTTCGGCTAGTTCTTTAACAATTCAAGCGGGCTCAGGCTGCCGGTTCCGGATCCGTTGCAGCATGCGCAGGTTGATCAGGATGTAGATCAGGGTGTTCTGGTTGGCAATGGCTGCGCCGTTGCGTAAGTAGGGCCGCTCAATCCCCAGCGCCTTGGCCTGGCTGTTGATCCGCTCCGTGGCCGTACGTTGCTTGTAGGCGTTTTTGTAGGCTTCACCTTCACGATCCAGCGTGTAGCGTAGGCGCGCGCCGATGCTGGTGGGCATGTCGGCCGTGCATCCGCCTTTAGGCCAATTCTTGTGGTTTTTTGGGCAATTCTCGCCGTTGGGTTCTGGAAAAAGCAGCGGGCAGACGTACTTACCCCGTTCGTGTTCGATGATGGCGCGGGTGCGATCGGTGAAGGTCATTTTGAGCGGCATGGGCAGGTTGGCTGCGCATTTGGGGAGCCCTTCGGGCGTGAATTGGCGGCCTTTGGCCTTGTAACCGCCTTTCTCGCCAAAAGGGACCGCGGCAAAACAAGCCGGGTTGTCTGGTCGGTGAAAATAGGCATAGACATACCAGGCGTCAAAGGCGGCATCGAAGGTTCCGCAGGGCGGGCAAAAGCGCAAACGCTCTTCAACCTGGGCCATGAGCGGGAAGAAATAGGTCGTGTCGGCCTTGTTGAAGGTTTGGGTTTTCTCCGCCAGCACGAACTCGCCCCAGCCGGGGGCCTTGGTCACGATCACGCCGGAGCCATACCCCCAGTAGAATTCGCCGCCTGCCTTATCTTTGGCTGGGACGGGGTTCTTGGTTGGGGTGGGGCCCGGGGTTTCGGGTTGGCTGCCGGCTTTGCGGCGATTGTGGCGGCGTTTGCAGCCCAACTTGCAATCTGGGTCCCCGGCGGGCTGTTTGGTTTTATCGTAACGGTCTTCGACATACGCTTTCGGGTTATTCTCCTTCACCCAGGCCAGAATGTGCTTCGTATCCAACGAGATGCACGCCCCGGTCTGTACCCCTTGGGCGGCGAGTTCTTCCCGGATCAGGCGGACCGAGTCAGCCAGCAGGAATTGGAGGACGGCATTGGGGAGGGTGCGCAGCATGTGGGTCAGGTGGCGGGTAGTGGGCAGGCTGGCCTCGCGCCCCAAGCCCGGTTGAGGGGGGTTTGAAACGGCCTGCGGGAAACCAAAAAGCCAGCTTAGTTCCGGATGCTCGAGCAAGAAAACCCGCAGTTGGCCCAGCGAATCTTTGCCTTCGTTCAACTTGGCCAAATAGGCGAGTATGAAAGCGGCATAGGGGATGGTGGGTTGGCCCCAGTTGCGCTGGAGATTCCGCTCCGGGAAGCGATCCCAGGCCAACGGCCCAAGCAGTTCCAGGTAACGCTTTGCCACCGGTGATTTCTTGACAATAGCAGGTAAGGCCTCCTGCTGCAGCCAGGCGGTATGGAGGTCTCCTTGGGTGGCCCGCCGCCGCGGGAAAAAGACCCGAAAAAGCGCCCGAAGGCGCCCACTTTGGGATAAAATGGGGGTGCTGGTCATCGTTTCTCTCCTTTCTGTCTAAAATGGACTGTGGTAAGCTCATTTTAGCCCAGAGTGAGAAACGGGGAGGCAAGCGTAATCAGGCAAAGCCGCCTTGCGGGCCTGATTACGCTTTTTTCCAAGGTTGAGCGGCCTGGTTACGCCCTGATTACGCTTTTTCGTAAGCAGTGCTTTGACTCATTACGGTTTGCGAGGGCGGCGAACGCCCTGCTTACGGACTCATTACGTTTCAGCGTAATCAGTCATTTGACTGCTCGAACCCTCACACAAATAGATATTTATACAGGAGTGAATGGCTCTTGGCCTTATCTGTTGAATATCCCCT
>CAYNDW010000912.1:0-2793 GCA_964395375.1 uncultured Cytophagia bacterium | reverse complement strand
TTCCGCATTGCAGTTCCGACCGCGGAAAAATATCAGCGCCATCGTTGCTTGATCGGTGCGAATCAAAAAGGCTTCACGCTCACGACGCCGAAAACGCTGCAGTGGATGTTGCGCGGCGATACGCTCATGGTGTTATCCGAAGTGGAAATGACGCTGCGCGCGCCGCAAGCTCTGGCCAATGCGTTGGTGTTGGATTTCAAATTCACCAATCTCGACCGGCCCAAGCAGCCCCAGGGCACTGCGCGTTTGGTTATCGGCCAAGAAGTTATCGCGCCCGCGCTCGCGGATTCCGTGACGACACCAGCGACAATCGTCGCGGCTGATTCAACGCGAAAGCCGCAAACGAGCATGAACGACAGCAGCGTGACCCGCAGCGCCCTCGACTCCTCGCGAGCAACGGCACAGACAGAAGCGAGCAGCGACGTTATGCCGTGGATCCTCATCGGCCTCTTGCTCTCCGGTTTTGCCGTGATGGCATTGATGAGCGTGTTGAGCCGCCGGCAATCGCGCGAGGCCATGGACAAAATCGTCGCGGTGCGTCCGCTGGAAACGAACAAAAGCCCGCAGCGCGACGAGCACCGGCCGGTCTCGTTTGAGAATATGATGCGCCGCCGCGAGCAAATGGAAACACCTTCTCCCGCGCCGCATACGAAAGCGGAAAAAGAAGACGAGAAAAATTTCACACCAAATAATGCTGTGCCTGCGCCCTCCGGGTTCGCGCTCACGCCCGCAACGCGCGGCACGAATGAGATCCTTGCCCTGCCCGATTTGCAATCCGCGCTCGCGCAGTTATGCGTTGTTACCTCGGAAGTGCAAAAGGCCGTGGGCAAACAGTTCGAGGCCTTGCAACAACTCTCCACGCAAGTGGAAACCGCGCGCATGTTGCCGCCGCAAGCGGCTTCGTTGCAAAATCAACCGCGCCTGCAATTCGCGTTTGAAGCAAATGAAGCCTCGCACGTGAGCGCGCAAAACCGCGCCGGGTTGGAAGATTTGGGCGTGCGCGTTTCCGGCGCGCCCGAAGTGACGGATAAATACGAAGAGATTGCCGACGCGATCGCGAGTTTGGCCGCGGCGAGCACGATCAAGCCGCCGCCGGTTTCCGCGCAAGCGCTTGCACCCAAGCTGGAATTATTGCAGCGTATCCACGCCGGCTTGCAAGCGCTCGCAACTTTCTGCCGCGAAAATTCCACCGGCGTTGCGCCGGAAACCGTGGAAAGCCTTAACCGCAGAGTCCTGGATCTGCGCATGAGCTACGAAGCCTGGGCCTCGGATCAAAATCTAAAACTGCCGCTCTTGCTGCAGCGTCCGGCGCCCGGCAGTGAAAACGCGCGCCGTAAAATCGTTGAATCGTTGTTGGACGGTTTGTATGAAACGCGCAAGCTCGCGGCGCAGGGCGGACTGTATTTTGAGCGCCGGTTGGCGCAATTGCTCGAACAAGATTTTCCGAAGTTGCGCGCCCAATTCAGCGACAACTCGAACGACGAGTTGCGCAGGATTTTGGAAGGCATTGCATGAGGGCATGCGCGCAAAATGCAAACGAAAGTTTGTAGTGATGCCTTTAGGCATTTCAGCCTAATGAAAGTTGACGATCAAAATCGGTAACGAAGTACGCCCCCCAAGGTGTCATTCAGTAGGAATCTTTTTAAGCGCTGGAGTCAGCGCCCAGCGCTAAAAAAATTCCTACGGAATGACAGATTGGGGGAGTGGCGAGATTACCGCATAAGAGATGCAAGCCAACTCAAGTGGGGTGTCAGCATTCGGGTTATTGCTGATCTAAAGATTGTTTTCTGAGAGCGCGTTTGAAAAGTCCCCCCTTGAGGGGGGTTCGGGGGGTGTCATCGCATTACAAGCCACCAACACCGTGCAGATTTGTGATTTGCTCACTCTGCGCTAGCTCATTTATGAGTTTTGAGACCTCACTTGTGCTGAAGAACACCCCCCTAACCCCCCTCAAGGGGGGAATTGTTGTAGGGTGCTCCGACTTTTCAAATGCCCTCTGAGGCTACCGGCAGCGGCTCGTCTCTCTCCCGCCATCAATCCTCTTGACATGCAAAGGCCATATGCGTACCTTTTTGCGTTCGTGCAGCCTCACCATCTCAACGCGACGCAGGAAGGAACACACGCTTGGCCCACTCTCCCCTAGAAATTTCCGACGAAACGAATCTGCTGTTTGTGTACGGCTCGCTGATGCGCGGCATGGAGCGCGCGGCCTTCATGCGCAGCGCCGATAAAGCGCGCTTCGTCGCCGCGGGCAACACGCGCGGCACACTCTACGATCTTGGCGCATTCCCCGGCATGAAAGAAGGCAACAACGGCAGCCTCGTGCATGGCGAGTTGTATGAACTCGTTGATCCCCAAACTTTTTTTGACACGCTGGACCTCATCGAAGGCTATTGGCCGGAACAGCCGGAGCGTAGCTTGTACGTGCGCAAGCTCGTGGTCGTGAACACCGCGATGGGCGAAAAATCCGCGTGGGCCTATATCTTGAACCAGCCGCTCTCTGATTTGAAGCCGATTCCTTCCGGTGATTATCGCCAATGCACGCACGACGCGGAGTTTCCGGAATTGGAGTGAGCGCCGGTTCGTGTGTAAAACTCCGAGGATGTCATTCAGTAGGAATCTTTTTAAGTCAAAGCATAGCGCTTATGCCGAAAAAGATTCCTCCTGAATGACAACGCTGAGAAAATAAACCGGCCCTGCGATTTGTGACACACTCCAGTGAGTCATTGCTTTCCCCTCGTTGCTCACCCACTTTCACCTTACATGAATGCAGCCCAAAGCCTCGCCGCGTCT
>CAYNDW010000911.1:0-2794 GCA_964395375.1 uncultured Cytophagia bacterium | reverse complement strand
TGCTTCGCAATCCGCGCCGCGGATTTGTCGATCCCCAAAACTAAGTGTGCGGGAAATTGCGCGGCGATAGCAACCGTGCTCATCCCCACGCCGCAACACGAGTCGAGAATCACGGGCAGCCCGCGCTCGTGCACGAGTTGTTCGGCACGCTCGAACGCCGCGCGTGTGTGCGCCGCGATGGGCTTTTGAAACGCGCTGCGCTGATATTTGTCGAGCAACGCGAGCAAGTTTTCGTGCGGCGCGGTTTGGGCAGAGTGAATGAGGGCGCTTGGGCGAGACATAGTGCGGCTTTTTTCTTGTGATAAGGAAAAGCAACGGCATAAAAAACGGTGACAGAAAAATGGCGGATAGAAATATTTGTGTCCGCTAGTAGCCGAAGCGCCAAATCAGTAAAAAGCTTCACGCAAAGGCGCAGAGCCGCAAAGACTTCGCAAGGAAAAACTTTGCGGGGCCTTTGCCTCTTTGCGGCTTTGCGTGCGCGCTTGATTTTGGATCGCTCGCGTTTACTCGGGGCTTCAAACGCGCGGTATTTTTTTGTCCCTCATCTTTCTGTCATTTGAACTCAGCCTTGACTTTGCCTCAAATAATGATAATTTGCCGCGTGTGGAGCAACAGGTTTCTTACGCGAACGCAACGCCATGCCAGACTTTCAAATCACCGAGCTTTCGTTCAAACAATCCGCGGTCGTGCCCTATCGCCTCGTGAAAGGCGAGATCGAAATTCTGCTGATCACGACGCGCAAAGGCCGCTGGATTATTCCGAAGGGCATTATCGAGCCGGGGCTTTCAGCCGCGGAATCCGCTGCCAAAGAGGCGCTCGAAGAAGCGGGCGTCGTGGGCCAGGTCGATGAAAATGAGCTGGGCAAATACTCCTATGAAAAATGGGGCGGCATCTGCCAGGTGCGCGTATTCCTTTTGCGCGTGACGAAGCTGCTTGATACGTGGGAAGAACAATACTTCCGCCAGCGCAAATGGCTGCCCTTGAAAGAAGCAATCGCGGAAGTTGACGATGAAGCCTTGCAGAAAATTTTGACAAAGGTGGGAAAGGCTGCACCAAAGAAATGATGTTGTCCAATCCCTTCACACCTGCGTGCGTTCCGCACACGGCTGTGGTACACACGCTCATGCGCTTTCGGCATTTCGCGCAAAAAGCTCTACTATTTACAAGCGCGGATTCACAGCTCCGCAGCAGTTCCCACTGGCATATGGCTTGCCTTAAAAAAAGCGGGAACACAAAGTAACCCAAGCGGTTAAACGTCTGTGTGGTTTTAATTCGTAATCAAAATTATTTCTCATCACCCTTGCAGCCAATGCTGAAAGGAGCAGGTTTATGAAACTCAAAGCTAGTGTGTTTGCTCTCGCTGCCATGTTCATGGCGCTTGCGCTCACAGGTTGCTACACGCAGGTGGCCAAAAAGGAGCGCAGCGAAACTCGCCCCGAATATAGCGAGTCGACTTCGGAAGAGCCGCGCGATTATCAGGACGAAGAGCGTGACGACCGCGACTATGATCGTGACTATGATCGCGTCACCAATGTTTACGTCTATGATGATTTCTATTATCGCCGCTACTATTGGGATCGGTGGGATCCGTGGTATGCGTGGCACTATCGTTCCCCGCGCTCGGGCTGGTATGTGCGCGCGGGCTATTACGACTACGATTATTGGGATTGGTCGTGCGGTACGCGCTGGAGTGGATATTATGATCCGTGGTGGGATCGTTATGCCTATGCCGGCTATGGTCCGCGTTGGGGTTGGTACGATCCCTATTGGGATCATTCTTCCAACGTTCCGCGCGGGCGCGGCCATGTGAACGAGAAACGCCCCTTTGGTCGTCGCTCTTCGAGCAATGATGACGGAGGCGGAGTTGCGCGTCGCGGCTCGGAGCGCGGCCATTTGAGCAAACCCGAAGGCACCACCTATGCTCGCGGCGAGGACGGCATCTATCGTCGCACGCGGCGCACGGATACGGAATCGATTCGCGACACGCGCACGGAAGGCACAGGCTCTTCCAGCGATGGCCGTCGTTCGGCGCGTCGCGGCGCATCGTCGGACACGCGCTCGGAAGAGGTGGTGAGTTTGCCGAATAATGGCGGCAGTTCCGTCGCACGTCCCGCACCCACGCGCGAAACTCCGGCGGAAGCGAAAGAGCCTTCATCTTCCTCGGATCGTCGTTCTTCCAAACGCGAAAGCTCGGATAACGATAAAGTCTCCAAAGGTTCAAGCTCAAAAGATTCCGGATCCTCTTCGCGCAAATCGTCAAGCGGAAGTTCAACCAGCGCGCCTCGCCGTTCTTCAAATTCCGGCAACTCTGGCGGCTCCTCTTCCGGCGTATCGCGTTCCGGTGATTCCTCCAGCGGCAGTTCGGCAAAAGGTTCATCGAATAGCGGCGGTTCCAGCAACAACAATTCGAGCAGCGGATCCAATCGCCGCTCGCGCAACTAGCCCTCGCCGTATGGAGTGATGGAGTTTTGGAGTGAGGGATGATTGAAAAACACAACACGCCACGATTCCAGCACTCCAAACTCCAAACAAAAAATAGATTGCAAGCTCATCTCACGACTCTAGGGAGTTGGTTCATGACAAAAAAAGCTTTTTGCTTGGCCGCCGTGCTCATGTTGGCTGCAAATGTTCAAGCGCAAGAAGAAGTTTTTCAGCGCGGCGTTGAGTTTGGCGTGGGCGCGCGCGCGTTGGGCATGGGCGGCGCATATATCGGCGTGAGCGATGATTACAGTGCGGCCTATTGGAATCCCGCGGCGCTCACGCAAATTCGCCGCATCGAAGGCTTCGCCACTTT
>CAYNDW010000910.1:0-2797 GCA_964395375.1 uncultured Cytophagia bacterium | reverse complement strand
GTCGGGTGCCACAGGTTTTTGGATTTCACGAAAGAATTCAAAATCCTCAAGGTTATCAACTTTAAGAGAAACCGTTGCTCTCTGTTTGGAACCAATACTATCTTTAAGGCACGGAAAGACCGCACGATACCAATCGAGCACCTTGGCTCTACCTACGTCCTGCGCAGCTTGGTTCAATTCGTTACGTAATTCCCAAATATAAATTCGTTGGTCTTCAGCGAAGGGCTTAACAAATTTTCCAATCCATATTTTGCTCGAATCGATCTTTTCATATTTGGAGAAGCCATCAAATAGAGTAACGGCTACTTTGAAACGGTGCTTATCAGCTATCGCCAAGGCGCTTCTAAAGCGTTCGATAAATTCGGTTCGAGGCTCAGGGAACCCAAAGACGTTTGTTCGCACAATCAATCGGACAGTGTTGGCTCCAAGCGATTCGGCTAATTGAAAATCTTTATCAATAATTGTCGAGTCGAATCGGAGCCACATGTTATCCCAAGCTGCTTCTTTAGGATAATAACTGAACCCTCTTTTCTCAAAAACACTTCCTTGAGATGAGAACTGAGCTCGCAATGTTCCATAAACAGAAAACAGAATCACGGATATATGAGCGGCTGTGTTTAAAAACTTTTTCATGGTTACTCCTTTCTTACCGACTCTTATCGCAACATCGTCACCTTCTGATTCATTCTCTGCCCCGCACTCTTCATCTGCACAAAATAAATTCCCGCGCTCACAGCATTCCCGCTCGCGTCGCGGCCGTTCCAAACTAAACGATGAGTGCCGGAATTCTTCACGCCATCAAACAAAGTCGCGACGCGCCGGCCTTGCACATCGAACACGGAAATTTCAACTTCGCTCGCAATCGGCAGCTCAAAAGGAATCACAATCTCCGCGCGCATTGAAGAAGCGTTCATGGCAAACGGATTGGGATAACTCGGATGCAGCTTCAAACTTGTAGGCAATGAGATCGGCGACTCGGCAACCGCTGTGGCTTGGCCTTCAACATAGTTGACTTGTTGATTCACGGGCACGTCGTAATAGCGTTCGGTCTTGCCGCCGGGCCAGGAGATTTCAACGAGATCAGCTTTCGTCGCTTGCGCCATGCCGAAATGGAGAATGGGCGAGTCTTGCGACATATATCCCGCGCCGCCGGACAGCTCGCGAATTTGCTGCACGCCGTTCGCAACCACTTTCACGCGCGCGCCGATGGCGTAGCGATTACATTGAACGCCCGCGAGAGCGATTTTGAGATAATGATTCGCGCCTGCTTTGTTGATGAAAGTTTGCACGCACTCGCCGGTCCAATTCGTGATCACCATGTCTTGATAGCCGTCGTTGTTCAAATCGCCCGCAGCGCCGCACCAGCCATCGAGCTTGCTCGACACGCCGGCTTTGTTGGTGACGATTCCAAACTTGCGATTGCCGAGATTGCGATAGAGCACGTTATCTAAAAACAGCGGCGGGAAGCCGCTGCCGTTGACGACATAAATATCCTGCCACATGTCGTTGTCATAATCGAGCACAACGATGCCCCAGCCCATGCCGCGATCGCCCACGCCGGAAAACATCGTCGTGTTCGTAAACGTGCCGTTGCCGTTGTTGAAGAAGATCGCGTTGGTGTCGAGATTGGTGACGTAGAGATCGAGCCAACCGTCGTTGTCGAAATCCGCGAAGGTGGTGCCCATGCCTTGTCCGGCATAATCCACGCGCGCCCCGTTCGCCACATTGGAGAAGCTGCCATAGCCCGCGTTGCGATAGAGACGAAAACGTTTGCGCGCATCATGCACAAGATAGAGATCGCGATCACCGTCGTTGTCATAATCGCCGAACGCGCCGCCCATTGAAGGTTCGTCGGGATCGAGCAAGCCCGCGGCGGCGATTTCATTGCGAAACGCACCGTCGGCGAGATGGAGAAAGAACGTGTTCTCCGCGTTGAGGTTGGCGGTATAAAGATCGAGGCGGCCGTTATTTTCCACATCGCTCCACAGGGCCGCGCAAATGTTCGTCGAGGCTTTGAGACCGAGCGCGTTCGAGAGTTCTTCGAATGTGCCGTTGCCGCGATTGTGATAGAGATAATACGAACGCATGCCGCCGGCAAAGAGATCGACAAAGCCGTCGTTGTCATAATCCGCCCATGCGCCGACGCGATTATCGCCCACCGCAGCAACGCCCGCGCTTTGCGCCACGTCTTGAAATTGAAGCGCGCCGAGATTGCGAAACAAACGATTCGGCCCGCCGGACTTGGAAATGAACACGTCGAGCAGGCCGTCTTTATCATAATCTGCGAGCGCCACGCCGCGCGCATCGGTTTGGAGTTGCATGCCGCTGCCGCTCGCGAGTTTGGTGAAGCCGTAATCTTGCGCGGAGGCTTTTGGGGGGAGGAAGAAAAGCAAAAGCAAGAGCGCACGCAGAGACGCAGAGACGCAAAGTGGCCGCAAAGAGTTTTCCTCGCACGCCTTCGCCGGTTTGCGGCTCCGTGCGCCGGCTTTTTCTTTTTTGAAAAAGAAAAAACTTTTGCGGTTGTGTCGTGAGGCAAGTATGAGTTGTAAGCAAGCTTCTATTTTTTTTCTCATGACAATCTCCGGAAGTTTGATTTGCAATCGCGTACCAGGGATTGTCATTCAGCAGGAATCTTTTTACGCACTGGGGTTCATCGCTAGAGCTTAAAAGGATTCCTGCTGAATGACATGATCTCGGGCGGCTCTTAATGCGCTAACGAACTCATTCACTCAACCCGCCCGCGTTGCTTTCCGCTCGTCTCGCGCATGACCAGCTTGGTGTTGAAACGATGATGAAT